>JBEKUD010000017.1:0-57464 GCA_049515395.1 Candidatus Sulfotelmatobacter sp.
TGCTTGCCACATTTGGACCCTCGGAACCTCACGCGAATCTCCCTCGCCTTCTCATCTACACCCAAATCCACCACAACACTCGGGTTCCCGCCTTCGCAGCCTCTCGGTTGCGGAGTCGCTGACCTATGCGACCTATGCGACTCCCTATTGACGAACCCTCGCCTTCTGTGTAGCATCAGAGGAACAAGTTTGCCTTTCGGGGCAGACCTGAATTTCATGCAGAGTGGCTGAGGGACGAGCCCTGTGACGCCACGGCAACCGGATCGGGATCATATATCCCGACCGCCAGGTGCCAACTCCCGCCCGGAAACGGGGAACATGAGATTCGGATGCGAGCTTAGTTGTATTTGCATTCCGAAAACCTCTTTTCCTATTTCCTGGGAAAGGGGCCTTTCAGTTTTAGGGCGCTTTTTCCCGGCTCGTCCTCAGCTATTCGCAGCTTTTGAGAAAGCGAGTAGCCCGATGTCAAATTACGACGCTCACCACGAACTACGCTGCCGGGAATGTGGACGAAGCTGGGGAAACCAGCCCCGGTCGATCTGCGACGAGTGTTTCTCTCCTCTCGAAATTACTTACGACTATGAAGCGATCCGGGCTTCCCTTGCCCAGGGCGCGGTCGATCAGCCAAAGTCGAGCCGTGAGCGAATTTCGCAGCGTCCGCCGGACATGTGGCGTTATTCGGAGCTGCTTCCGCTACCCGCGGGAGTTGCGCCCCGATTGCCGGTCGGGTTCACGCCCCTGTTTAAGGCCCCGCGTCTGGCTGCGCGCCTTGCCGGCATCAAGAGCGATGTGGAGACTGCCGCGCAGAATCTCTACATCAAGAACGACGCCGTCTGCCTGCCGACCCTAAGCTTTAAAGACCGCGTAGTGTCGGTAGCGCTGGCGCAGGCGGTGGCATTCGGGTTCGATACCGTGGCGTGTTCCTCTACCGGGAACCTTGCCAATGCGGTGGCAGCGCAAGCCGCGCGGCTTGGCCTGAAAGCGTGGATCTTTATTCCGTCCGATCTGGAGCCCGCAAAAATTCTTGGAACGCAAGTCTTCGGAGCGAACGTGGTACGCATCGCGGGCAACTACGACCAGGTGAACCGGTTGTGCTCTCAGATCGCCGAAGAGCGCCGCTGGGGCTTCGTCAATGTGAACCTGCGCCCTTATTACGCCGAAGGATCGAAGACCGTTGGTTTTGAAATCGCCGAGCAGCTGGGATGGCGTTTGCCGGATAACGTGGTCGTCCCTATGGCCGGCGGGTCGTTGATTACCAAGATCAAGAAGGCGTTCGATGAGTTGATCAAGCTCGCGTTGGTCGAGGAGAAGCCGGTAAAGTTCTTCGGAGCGCAAGCGACCGGCTGTTCGCCGATCTCGACTGCGGTAAAGACCGGTAGCGCCGAGATCGAGCCGCAGAAGCCAGCGACCATCGCGCGTTCGCTCGCCATCGGCAATCCGGCTGACGGCCACTATGCCATCAAGACGATCAAGAACAGCGGCGGATGGAGCGAGGACGTAAGCGATCCTGAGGTGATTGATTCCATCCGTTTGCTGGCGGAGACGGAAGGCATTTTCACCGAAACGGCTGGCGGAGTGACTGTGGGAACGGCGGGCAAGCTTTATCGCCAGGACCGTATCCTGCCGGAAGAGACGACTGTGCTCTGCGTTACCGGTAACGGCCTGAAGACGACTGATGTGCTGGCCGGCGTTTATGAAGTCGAGAGACCGATTACGCCCAAACTGGCGGAGTTCGAGAAATATCTCCAGGAGGCGTTGGATACCGTCGAAGTTGGGGACGAAGCCACGGCTGCGGTTGGAGCCTAGGCCTTGCGGCCGTTTTGAAAGGGCGCGGTTTCTAGCCGAGCCGTAAGGATCGAAAATCGAGAGCGGCTTCACCGCGGGGGGTAGCGACCCGATGGCCATTACGGTACAAATTCCAACTGCACTGCGGCGACATACGGCGGGCGTAGGCTCGATCGCGTGCGCGGCCACGAACCTGGCAGAGCTGTTCTCTGTTCTGGAGGAGAAGTTCCCGGAACTCCAGCCTCACCTTCGAGATGAAGCTGGACAGGTGCGCCGCTTCCTCAACATTTATGTGAACGAGGAAGACATCCGATTCCTGGGCGGGCCGGGCTATGCCTTTCAGGAGGGAGACGAAGTGCTCCTGGTGCCGTCGATTGCGGGCGGGGCAAGCTAACTCCCGCGAACCCTTTCCGTTTCCCCTTGTCCTTCGTTTCCCGCCGGCTATAATCAATCTAACTAACTAGTTAATTAAGTATGGCCAAACTTCTGAATCTTCACCAGCCCGCTCCCCGCATGGGTTCCCGAGGGAAGCCGGAGGAGAGCCGGGCGGCTATTCTGCATGCGGCGGCGCGGGAGTTCGCCGAGCAAGGGATCGCCGGGGCCCGTACAGACGCCATCGCGCGGGCTGCGAAAGTCAACAAGGCGCTGCTCTATTACTACTTTCAGGACAAGGAGACGCTCTACGGCGCGGTGCTCGACAGCGCATTTTCTGGGATGAGGACGAACGTCTTTCAGGTGCTGGACAGTGATTTGCCGCCCCGTGAGAAGGTCATGGCTTACGTGGGAGCGTATTTCGATTTCATCGCTTCGAACCAGATTTATCCCAAGCTGATGCAACGTGAAATGATGCGGGCGCGCGAGGGTAATTCGGTTCACATCGACAGATTGGTGAAGACTTACTTTCAACCCATCTACCGGCGAGTCGGCGAGTTGTTGCATAAGGGAATCAAGCAAGGCGAATTCCGCAAAGTGGACCCGGCGCACTTCGTTCCCTCCATGGTGGCAATGATCATTTTCTACTTCAGCAGCGCTCCCGTGATGCAAAAGATCGTACGCTTCAATCCGCTTGCACCGGAGCGGATCGCCGAGCGCCGGGCAGCGGTTCTGGATTTCATTTCGGCGGCGCTGTTTCTGCCCCGAACTGTCGCCCCGGCGGTTCCTAGATCAGGAGTACGCAAATGAGTGCTCGTAACAAATTCTTTATCCTTCTCGGAATCATCTTCGTGATGGCCGCGATCTATTATGTGCTTTCCGCAGACCATTCGAAAGACTTGGTACTGATTGGTACGGTCGATTCGAACCAGGTGATCGTCAGCGCGCAGGTGGAAGGCCGCATCCAGAAGTTGTGGGTCGACGAAGGCACGCCCGTGAAAGCCGGTGACCTGCTTGCGGTTCTGGATCCTTCCGAGTTGCAGACGCAAGAAGCCGCAGCCGCCGCGAACATTATCAGCTTGCAACACAGGGTGGCGGAGATGCAGCACACGGAGCAATCCACCTCAGGCTCGACTGCGAGCGACGTGGCCAATGCGCGCGCCAAGCTTGCTTCGGCGAAGGCCCAACTTCTGCAGTCGAAGGCTGCACTCGATCGTACAGAGAGCGATAGCCGGCGCATGATCGAATTGGCGAAGGCAGGCGTGCAGTCAGAGCAGGACCGCGTTCAGGCTGAAACCAATTTGCAGGCAGCGCAAGCCACGGTGCAGGCACAGCAAGAACTGGTGAAGGCGGCGGAAGCGGACTTGACCTCAGCCATTGCACGCACTCAGCAGGCGAACGCGGCGAAGAGCACCGTGCAATCGACTGAGGCCGATCTCAAAAATGCCATCGCGCAGAAGAATCAGGCGGCGGTGAGATTAGGCTACACCAACGTTTATGCGCCGGTTACCGGGACGGTTTCGGTCCGCGCGGCGAGACAAGGGGAAGTAGTCAACATCGGGGCGCCCATTGTGACGATCGTCGACCTGACGGACACATGGGTGCGTGCGGCGATCCCGGAGACGTATGCCGATCACATCGGCTACGGCGATCGAATGCGCGTGCGCCTGCCTGGCGGGACCATCACCAATGGCAGGGTGTTCTTCAAGGGGGTGGAGGGAGATTTCGCCACCCAGCGAGATGTGAGCCGGCGCAAAAGGGACATCAAGACGATCGTATTAAAAGTTCGGCTCGACAATCCGAAGGGAGAGTTCGTGCCGGGAATGACGGCCGAAGTGCTGGTGTCGCCGGCGCAGTTGAAGGGCGAGAGCAGCCCGCAGAGTGCAGCGGCAGCGGGGCAGCAGTAATGGCAGACCTGAACGTCAAAACGAATGGCGGTGCTCCTGCGCCTGGCGCGGAAGGTCCCTGCGCCATCGAAGTTGAGCACATCGTCAAGAAGTACGGCGACTTCACCGCCGTCGACGATGTCTCGTTCAAGGTGAAAGAGGGCGAGATCTTCGGCCTGCTCGGGCCGAATGGAGCGGGGAAGTCGACGCTGATCCGCATGATGACCACGCTGATTCCGATCACTTCAGGAATGGCGCGCATTGCCGGCCACGAGGTTGCCCAGGACCCGAATGCGGTGCGGCGAACCATCGGCGTGATCCCGCAAGCGCTCACCAGCGACCTTGATCTTACGGTGGAAGAGAATCTGAACATCTATGCCAAGCTCTACGACGTGCCGGCGAAGGAACGGAAGCGCTCGATCGACGAGTTGCTGGGGCTGGTGGACTTGACCAAGTGGCGCGAGGCGCAGACCAAGACCCTCTCCGGTGGCATGCGGCGGCGACTGGAGATTGCGCGCGGGCTGGTGCATCATCCGAAAATCTTTTTCCTCGACGAGCCCACCACCGGGTTGGACCCGGTTTCACGCGTTGCGGTATGGGAGATGCTGGGCAACATTATGAGCCAGCGGAAACTCACGATCCTGATCACCACGCATTACATGGACGAAGCCGACCGGCTTTGCGAGCGGATCGCCATCGTGGATCACGGCAAGCTCGTCGCGCTGGATACACCCATGGCGTTGAAGGCGAGTGTTCCAGGATCGAACGTAGTCGAAGCACAGTTCGAGAATCCTCCGGAAGAGTGGGAGCAGCGCCTGCACACGCTCGACGGCGTCACTTCCGTGCAGCATGAGGGGGCCGGGATGTATCGCGTGCTCACCGGGAGTGGCTCTCGTACCACGACCGAACTGGTCGAAATGGCCGTCCAGGCTGGGGTTGCGGTGAAGTCGCTCTCGGTGCAGAACACCACGCTGGACGATGTGTTCGTGCATTACACCGGAAGACAGCTGCGCGACGAACTGCAGAAGGCGTATGCATTTACGATGCCGCAGCGGCCGGGGTTGCAGCCCTGAACCGTTCGGAGTTGAAGCGATGAACCGAATGATGGCCATTGTCGAGCGCGAAATGCGAAAGTTCTTTCGTTCGCCAGCCCTCATGATGGCATCAATGATCATGCCGCTGGTACAGCTGATCGTCTTGGGAAACGCATTTGGCGGCAAGATTCATGATGCCCGCCTGGCGATTGTCGATCAGGACGGGGGCACGCAGGCGCTGAAAATTCGTGAAGCCTTCGATTCCGTGCGCGCGAACATTCGAACCTTCGTGCCGGTTTACTACGACAACGCAAAGCAAGCGGTGGAGGACGTACGCAACGGCAAGCTGGAGGGCGCGGTCATCATCCCGCCACAGTTCTCGCGGCGCGTTTACGAAGAAAACCACCCGCAGATCGCCCTGGTTGTGGATAACAGCGATAACTTCATGAGTTCCGCTTTGGAGTCGGAGCTCACCGATCTTACCGACTCGCTGAATCAGCCTACGATCGAACCGCGCATCCTGCAGCAGACCGCGCTTGAGATTGTCGAACTTTATCCTTATATCGAATACATGAAGTATCTGCTGCCGGGCTCGCTCACGCTGGCGATGTTTGTCTCGGTGATGATCGGAGGCGGCATGCTCTACATCGACGACAAAGCGCGCGGCGTGCATGAAGGCTATCTGGTCACCCCCATCACCAAGCTCGAACTGGTGCTGGGGCTCAACCTGGCGGGCGCGATCAAGGCCGTGATGACGGGCGTGATCATCTGCGTGATCGGGGCACTGATCTCAGGCGTAAGCACGATTTTCAATCCAGCTACGATGCTCGGGTTGCTGGTGATGATCGTGCTGACTTCGCTGGCCTTCAACACCATGATGTTCCTGCTGATGGTGCGCATCGATGACCCACTGGTGCCGCGGGCCATGTTCGGCATCTTGAATACGCTGCTATTTTTCCCCAGCGGGGCGATTTATCCCATTCAGGCTTTCCCACCGTGGTTGCGCGCCATCGCCAAATGTGATCCTTTCACCTATGCTGTCGATGGCTTCAAGTGCCTCCTCTTGAAAGAGACGACGCTGGCGGCTGTGTGGGGGGACATGCTGTTCTTGGGCGTCTTCGCTGCGGTTACGCTCGGAATCGCAATCCCGCTGTTTAAGCGTACGCTGTGAGAACGGGCACCGATTTCGAACTTCTCAATGATTCTGGCAACGTTTGACTTCCCGGCTGCGTCCGTTATTCTAGAAAGCCATGACGCTACTGGACGCCGAAGAGTACCATCCCGAAAAAGAGCGCAAGAAAAGAGTCCGCATTATTTCCATCATTCTTCTTATTCTGGTACTGGGCTTTGGGGGATGGTGGAACCGCTTCTGGCCGGAGAAACGCGTCGCCGATAAATTCTTTTCCGCCCTGCAGAAGCAGGACTACGATTCCGCCTACGGCATCTACTACCACGATCCCGATTGGAAGCAGCATCCCCAGAATCACTCGCAGTATCCGCTCAACGAATTCAAGCAGGACTGGGGGCCCGGCGGCCAGTGGGGCGTGGTGAAGAGCTATCAGATTTATGGAGAGAGCAACTGCCTCGGCGGCGGAACGGGAGTGGTGATCGACTTAATCGTGAACGACCGCGCGCAGCACGCGCAGTTGTATGTGGATAAATCGGATAAGACGATCAGCACGCCGCCGTGCGATTTGGAATTTCACTAGGCGATTGGACTGTACCTAGCTTCCAAATTTCTTCCCGGTTTTAGTGAGCGACGCCTCATCCCCAACATTCAGGCAGGTCTTCGAGCGGTCAATCTGCCGCATCAGTCCAGATAGAACTTTTCCTGGACCAATCTCCACGAACGTCTGCACGCCCTTTTCAATGAGCAAGCGCATACTCGGCTCCCACCTCACTGCGCCCGTCACCTGCGCGACCAATGTCTCCCGCGCTCGCAGTTCATCCGTAACGAGGGAAGCTTCCACATTACAGACAACCGGATAGACAGGTTTCTGAGTCTTCAGTGAATTCAGAACCGCTGCGAGCCGATCTTGTGCGGGTTTCATCAGCGAGCAGTGGAATGGGGCGCTCACCGGCAGGGTGCTTGCGCGTTTCGCCCCGCGTTCATCGGCGAGCTTGGTTCCACGCTCCACCGCCGCGGTGTTGCCCGAGATAACAATCTGTTCTGGAGAATTAATATTCGCGGGAGAGCAGACTTCGTCCTGCGCCGCGTCGTGGCATACGGCGACAACTTTTTCCAACTCCATGCCGAGGATCGCCGCCATCGCGCCTACGCCGAGGGGAACAGCCTCCTGCATATATTTTCCGCGGCTGCGCACGGTGCGCAGGGCATCGGCAAAAGTCATCGTCCCCGAAGTCACGTGTGCTGAGTACTCCCCCAAGCTGTGGCCTGCCACAAAGGACGGCTTGGGAAATTGCTCCTGGAGTACTCGTAGCGCGGCCACCGATACGGTGAGAATTGCCGGCTGCGTGATCTCCGTCAAGCGCAGTTGCTCTTCCGGGCCTTCGAAGCAGACTAGGGATAATTTGTATCCCAGCGCCTCGTCGGCCTCTTCAAAGGTTTGCCGCGCGATGGGAAACTTTTCGTAGAGCTCTTTGCCCATGCCCACGGTTTGTGATCCTTGCCCGGGGAAAAGGAAAGCGATTTTGGGAACGCCTTGCGATTCCGTCATGATGTGGCAGACGTTACTGAGCGGGCGCAGCTTCGACTTCGGCGAGAGCGGGACGAAGCCTGGCGAGCCCTTGCTCAATCGACTCGTTGATCCGCCGTTCGGAAAATTCTGCCGCTACCCGCACCGCATTCTTGATGGCATTTGCGTTGGACGATCCGTGCGTGATGATACAGACGCCTTTCACGCCCAGCAGCGGAGCACCACCATACTCGGTGTGATCGATGCGCTTCTTGAAATCGGCAAATGCGCTGCGCGACAGCATATAGCCGACTTGCCGGGTAATCGTCGATCTCAGGGATTCTTTCAAAACGGTGCGCACCAGATTGGCAACGCCTTCGGAAATCTTGAGCGCCACGTTGCCGACGAAGCCGTCGGCTACGATGACGTCGACATGTCCATTGAACAGGTCGCGTCCTTCGACGTTTCCCACGAAGTTCAAGGGCAGCCGTTTCAATAACTGAAACGCTTCTCGCGTGAGCTCATTGCCCTTGGTTTCTTCTTCGCCGATCGAGAGCAAGCCCACGCGCGGTGCTTTGGTGGAACCAAAGGGTGAGCGGCCAGTCTTCGAGTCGTTAAACTTAGAGCCGCCAAACATCGATCGAAAATATATCTCGCCCATCACCGCGAACTGCTCAAGGTTGTGCGGCTTGCAGTCCACGTTCGCGCCCACATCCAGCAAAATCGCGGCCGTTCCTGGCGCCGTAGGAAAAACCGCCGCCAGGGCCGGACGATCCACACCGGGCAAGGCACCCAGCACCATTTTGGCCGACGCCATGGCAGCGCCGGTATTGCCAGCGGAGACAAATCCCGCTGCTTGCCCTTCGCGCACCAGCCGCAGCCCAACGCGAATGGACGAGTCGCGCTTGGCGCGAACCGCCTGTACCGCCTTGTCTTCCATGGTGATGACTTCGCTGGCGTGGACGATCTCCAGGGGAAGGCGATAGGCAGTCGGATGACGGTCGAGTTCAGCTTTGATCGTGGCTTCCGGACCGACGAGCAGCACGCGCACGCCGTAATTACGAGTAGCAAGAATTGCGCCCTCGATTTCAGGCTTGGGAGCCCGGTCCGAACCCATCGCATCCAGCGCGATCACGCTAGGCATGTTGGCGGGTGTTTAGCTGGCTTCCTCAACTTGCAGTACGTCGCGACCTTTGTAGTAGCCGCACTTGACGCAAGCGCGATGCGGCATCTTTTTTTCGTGGCAGTGCGGACACTCGGAGAGCGAATGGCTCTTCAGGGCATCATGAGCCCGCCGCGTAGAGGTGCGTTTCTGAGAATGTCTTCGCTTCGGATTCGGCATCGTCTAACTTCCTCTCGCTGAGGCCCTCGGCCTCGCATGAATCATTCCTCTAAAATTCAAAACATCAGTTTCAATGCGCCAGCTTGCTGCGAATCTCCTTAAGCGCCGCCCACCGAGGTTCTTCCAGGGTAACCACGCACCCACACTTGCCCTCGTTTAGATTCTGGCCGCAGTGCGGGCAAAGGCCCTTACAGTCATCGCGGCACGTGACTTTCAATGGAACGGCCAGCAGGATCTGCTCCCGGACTACATCGTCCAGCAAGATTCCCTCACCTTCATAATAGCTGATCTCTGCTTCGGCGTCGGTCACCGACATCTCATCCCGGCCCGCGTCGATCCCTTGGGGACGGTAGAGCAGGTCGAATTCGCGCTTCACCTCTTGCGTTAGAGGTTCCAGACAGCGCGCACAGTTCGATTCGAGAGTGGTGGTCAACCCGCCCCGGATACGAATATCTTTTATTGTCTTGTTCTTGCCATGATGCTCTTCGACCAGATCCGCCCGCCCGCTGCTCTCGACCGGAGAGACCTGCCGGTAGTCCGATCCCAGGTCAATCGCACCCGGTTCAAACTTCTCCGCAAATTCAACCGGATGAAGCTCCAAATCTTTGATTTCGAAGAACATCGGAAACCCCCGCGACACCGTTCAGTAACCTCACCAAACCCGCGGAAGCACGCCAAGATGGCGCAAGTACCGCAAGGAACAAGAGTCAAGAATAAAGGGGCGGAAAGGGACTGTCAAGGAATGGGCGGGACAGAAGGGAACGGATCGCAATCCCGATAGAATGACTACCTGGAATGCGACTGGCGCAAGAATCTATGTCAGTCTTACCGAAGAAATCGGTCGGCACTTATGAGGCGGAGTCTTGGCTCCAGGACCACGATCATCTGGCAGCCATGGTAGTCCTTCTTCTCGGACTGCTGGCGCGGCTTTGGGCCGCATCGGGGACATTTCTCAATCCCGACGAAGCGCTGCATTTTCGTTTGGCCAATCAACTTTCGCTGGCGGTCGCCTACACAGAAAGCCTTACCGCTTCTCATCCTCCGCTGCTCACGGTCATACTTTATTTTTGGCGCGCGTTCGGCACATCAGAACTTTGGCTGCGGCTTCCTTCAGTGTTTGCCGGGGTGGTCTTCGGTTGGATGTTTTACAAATGGATGAGCCAAGCGGCGGGTCGACTGGCTGGTTTGATCGGGCTTCTTTTCGTTGCATTTTTGCCGCCGATCGTCCTGCTGTCGGCGGAGATCAGGCAATATGCGTTGCTTCTGGCTTTCCTGGCCGGCGCTTTGCATTTCCTCGACGATGCCTTAGGGAAAAAATCGATCGGCGGGATGCTGGCTTTTTCCGTGTGCCTCGATTTGGCGATGCTGTCTCACTACTCGGCTTTCCTTTTTGCTGGGGCTTTGGGCATCTATGCTCTGGGCAAGATTTTCGCCGGGTGTATACCCGCCGGTCTCACTGCGGCTTGGGTTGTTGGACAACTCGGAGCGTTGGCGCTCGCAGTTCTCCTCTACAAAACTCATCTTGCGAAACTTGGCGCCGGCGAATCGCGCACGGTTCTCCAGGGTTGGATGAGCGAATTTTTTTTGCGCCGCTCCTATTTCGAGCCGGGGCGCGACCATCCACTGCTATTTGTGATCAGCCGTAGCTTCGGTGTCTTTCAATTCGTCTTCGGGCAACTGGCGGTGGGCGATCTGGCAGGACTACTGTTCATCGCAGCGCTCGTCTTTCTTACCCGAGAGAGGGGCCAACAGACGGACATTTCGTCCGCTGCTCCTCGTCAACTAGCTCTGTTCCTGGTCTTGGCGTTTGCGTTTGCCTGCGGAGCCAGCCTGGCACACTATTATCCCTACGGCGGTACGCGCCATTCCGCAATGCTCGTGATTCCCGCGGTGGCGGGTGTCAGCATCGCAGTTGCGCAACTTGCGCGCGGACTCTGGAATCGCGGCATCGCGGTCGCCGCTCTAATCGTGGTGCTGTGTGTAGTCTTCGGCAAGCCGCATCAGCCGTACGTAGAGCGAGCCGAACAGAGCCGGATGCACATGATTGCGGCGATCGATTGGATACGGCAGAACGCCAAACCTTCCGATGTGGTTTTCACCGACTACGAAAGCGAACTCATCCTCGGCCATTACTTATGCCGACAAAGGCCGATCTCGTTGGAGGAATCGAATCCGGATTTCGAAGTTTTTCGCTGCGATGAAGTTCGCGTCGTATCCGCCAGCTATCGAACCGCCACACTTTTCGACGCCCGTAGTTTTATTAGTTCTTGGAACAGGCTTACCGATGGCCTCAAAGAGGGAACCTCCGTTTGGATCTTTCAGGCTGGCTGGAACGTGGACCTTCCGGAAGACTTGCGAAGCCATTTCGCAGAGTTTCGTAATATTCGGGTCGAGTCGTTCGGCAGGAACATAAAAATCTTTAAGCTGACCGTGGGACAGCCGGTACCCGCAATCACGACCACGCAAGTCAATTTCGCGCTGGCCGGTTCAGTCCCAACGCCCGCAAAGTAATTTCATCGGGAACACTTCGCCCATTCTTTTTCGTGACCACTCCGAAGCTGCCAGAATAATCCCACATCGTCCACCCCATGGCATGATTCTCAAGTGATGTGCGCACGTCGTGAATCCAGGCCTCGCGGTCGCGCGGCTCCGCATATTCGCGATAAACGCCAAACTCATTGCACACCACAGGGACTCCGCGCTGCCGGGCCCATTCCGCGACTTGGTTAATATCCGCATCCATGCGCGAAGCGTCCCAATGATCTTGTCCATAGCGGATCACGGCCAGCCGGTCCACCGCATCGGGCACACTTCCGGCCACCTTAAAAGCATTTTCCGGCGACGACGGATAACGCAATCCCTTCACCCAATGCCAGAAGTACGTACCCCAAGTCGCGCCTTGGTGGGTGAAGATATGCGGCTCGTAAAAATGAAAGGTGTAAATCACATTGGGATCACGTAAGGGCTCGAGAAAAACCAGTTCATCGTCGTCGGACCAGCGTGCTCCGGCCGCGATGATCGTGTGCTGCGGCGCGCCATCGCGAATCGCAGCCGCCAGCTTTGCCTGCACGCCGTACCAGCGGTATCGGTCATTGAATTCAGGCTCGTTCAGAATCTCGAGAAAGACACGATCTGCGTCCCAGGTGGAGTAATGACGCGCGAGAGCACGCCAGAAATCGGAAAATTCCTGGACAAAACTGTTATCCGTGGCTAATCGCGATTTGAAGTCGCTCTCCGGATCGAGGTCGATGACTACCGATAGCTGTTGGTCCAGAATCATCCCTACGGCGGCGTCGAGATGTCCCAAATACTCTGCTGGAATCTCGTCCGGCCGGTGGCTGGTCATCATCGCCAGTGGATTGACGCTCAATCGCACATGATCGAATCCCAGGGACTTAATCAGCGCAATATCTTCCGCGGTGGTCCAGGTCTGAAAGTGTTCTTTGGTATAACCGCGCTTGTCGTAGACCTGCGCAAACCATGCGCTCGCGTTGATGCCGTGCCGCAAGCGCGCCAGCCGCGACGCGGGAACGGACGAAAGCGGCTGAGTTGAGGAACCGGTGGCAACGCCTTGGCAATTCAGAAAACTCGCACTCCGCCCCATCAATAAAGCGAACAGTGCGATATTCCGGGTCATCCGCAAACACTTCATGCTGTCTTAGCCCGAAATTGGCAGCGAGCGAATCCTCTTCCTAGTGGCCGCAAAAATCGCGTTGCAGAAAGCCGGAGCCAACGGCGGCACGGAGGGCTCTCCGATCCCGGTTGGCGGTTCCGTACTTGGCACCGCATAAACCTCCACGACAGGCGTCTCCTCCATTCGCACGGGCGCGTAGTCGTCAAAATTTCCCTGCACCACGCGTCCTTTTTCGATCGTGATCTTCGCGCGCAGCGCATTGCCCAACGCATACACTACCCCGCCCGGAATCTGCTGCTCGAGAATGCTGGGATTCACCACCTGACCGCAATCCACCGCTGCCACCACGCGATGCACTCGCGGCGTGTCGTTCTCCATGCTGATCTCCACCACCTCGGCGACGTAAGAAGAAAAACATGCGAAGCAGGCGATCCCGCGAAAATGGCCGGCAGGCAAGGGCTTGGTCCATCCGGCTTTGTCAGCCGCTAGTTGCAGGACTGCGCGCATTCGCGCGGTATGCCAGGTTGTCGTGAAGAAGGAAATGTCCTGATCCTTATCTTGATTTTGCGCCAGCATGTGCAGCCGATATTCCAGCGGATCCTTTCGCGCTGCGACGGCCAGTTCATCGATGAAACTCTCGTTGGCGAAAGCCACTTGCAGCGCGTAAACCGAACGCATCCACCCCAGGGGAACCACGGTCTCCGTCTGCACATACTCCAGGGAGACATTCGGTAATCCGTAGACGAACGCCGCTTCATCGCTAAGATCCGGGTCGATCCCATTCGGTCCCGGCTGACCTCGTTGTCCGCTGATCGATGGTGCAATCAGCCGATGCGTAAATGCGACCGGATACCCAGCTCCGTCCACGGTCGCGGTCAACTGGTGCAGGCTCGCTGGCCGGTACGTCGAAGACCGCATGTCGTCCTCACGGGTCCACAATACTTTCACCGGAACCCGCGCTGCCTTCGAAACCTGGGCTGCTTCCACAGCATAATCATGCTCCAGTCGCCGCCCGAAGCCTCCGCCCATCAAAGTGACATTGACCTTCACCTGGTCGGGGTCCAACCCGACGGCCTGCGCCACGGAGTCGCGACAATCCTGTGGCACCTGCGTCGGGGCCCACAACTCGCATGTCGATCCCTTAAAATGCGCCGTGCAGTTTCCCGGCTCCATCGGTGCGTGTGCCATGAATGGCAATTGATACTCTGCTGATACCTTCCGTCCCGCAGCCTTCAACGCATCGCCGACCGCATACAAACTCGCGCTCTTTTTGGCCGCGCCTTGCCGGAGCGAATCCATCACCATCGCAGTGTTCAAATTCTTGTTCGGACCATCATCCCAAGTGATATTCAGCAGTCGGCGTCCTTCCATTGCGCCCCAAACGGTGTCCGCCACAACCGCCACGGCCGAATCGCTGATCTTCCCCACGTAACTCACACCGGAAATCTTTCTTGATTCTTTATCCTCGAAGTTCAGGATCTTCCCGCCAATCGTGGGACAGCGCGAGAGGACGGCGTACTTCATCCCGGGCATTCGAAAGTCGATGCCGAATACTGCCTCACCCTTCACCTTCGAAGGCGTATCCACGCGCGGCAATCGTCGTCCAATAATTTTGTAATCCTTGCTTTGTTTCAGCGGCACTTCGGTAGGAATCGGCAGGGTGGCGGCCTTTGAAGCCAGTTCACCGTAACTGAGCTGGCGCTTTGAGGTGCCATCGAAGATATTGCCGTTCTGTGCCGCACAGGTCGAGCGCGGTACTCCCCATGTCAGCGCGGCAGCCGAGATCAGCATCTCTCGTGCGGCCGCACCCGCCTTGCGCATGGGATCCCAAGTCGTACGCACGCTCGCGCTTCCGCCGGTGGTCTGATCGCCGTAGAGCGTGCTCGCTCCCGCTTGTTCAATCTCGATCAGCTTCCAGTCCGCTTCCAGTTCCTCGGCGAGAATCATGGGCAACGCGGTGCGTATGCCTTGTCCCATCTCTGAGCGCGCCACCACAATTGTTATCTTGTTCTCGGGCGTAACTCGCACATACGCATTCGGCGAGAACGTTGGTTGGTCCGAATTTGCACCATGGGGCAGGTAGAATCCGAGGACCAGCCCGCCCCCGGCCGCCACACCAGCCACAACAAATTCACGCCGATTGAGTGGGCTCATCGGGCACCTGCCGTGGCCACCGCGCCGCCGCTTGCAGCCCGGCGGATCGCTCTGCGAATGCGCTCATAGGTTCCACACCGACATAAGTTGCCGTTCATGGCCTGCGTGATCTGCTCATCGCTGGGATTTGGGGTCTTCCCCAGCAGCGCCGCAGCCGTCATGATTTGTCCGGTTTGGCAGTAGCCGCATTGGGGCACCTCCTCGGCAATCCAGGCCTGCTGCAGAATGTGCAGGCCGTTTGCGCCCAGACCTTCAATTGTCGTGACCGTTTTTCCGGAGACCTGGGACACCGGCGTGGAACAGGATCGAATCGCCGCGCCATCTACGTGCACGGTGCAAGCCCCGCAGAGGCCTGCGCCGCAGCCAAACTTCGTTCCCGTTAGCTCGAGCGTATCCCGCAGCACCCACAGCAAGGGAGTTTCCGGAGGAACGCCTATTTTTTTCTCGCTACCGTTAACGCGGAGTGTGATATCGGCCATAGTTTCGAAAGTACAATGGGGGACCAGAGCAATCATCCTACCCAACCCGCAGGAAAAGTGAAATGGGTTCCGAGGTGAAAAGCTGCCTGGGCTAAAGCTTTGCGTCAATCTGCCGATAGATCTGCCGACAAGGAATGCAGATGATCTCGTGTGCGAGGTAGACGCTGCCATGACATGCCCGTCGCAGCGGGACAGCTTCGATGGCTGGCGGAGTGGAGTCCGGGGAGAAATTGGAAGAACGAAAGCAGTCGGCAACGGCTCCAGAATTTGGGGACGCAGCAAACTTCGGTTCGAGCTAATGTCGATATTGGAGTTGATTCTCGCACCCGGGGGAGTTCTCAATGGGCACACTGGGGACATCCGCGAATCCGGAATCGCAGCCTACTGAAAATGGAGGTTCCAATCGGAGAGTTCCTGGAATTGCAACTCAGGCTGCGGTTTCAGCCGGTAAGGGTTTATGCGACAGTGCGCCAACGGAACACTTTCGGTTACGGCTTTCGATTCGTAGAGTCCCACGCAATGCAGGAAATAATCCCGGCCACGTGCCGGCCTTGCTGGGGAAGAATCCCTAGGGGGGAAATGCCAGGCGTTCGTTACTTCAGCTCGGCCAGTTTTTGCGTTGCCAGTTGTCCGGCTTCGCTGCTGGGATTGTCTTTCTTGATCTGCTCGTAGAGGCGTTTGGCGTCGAGCGGTTGATTGCTGGCTTGATAAAGCTCTGCGAGTTGCAACTGTGCGGTTCCTTTACTCACAGAAGTGGTGGGCTTATTGATCAACTCCTGGTAGAGGGCTGCCGCATCTTTCGTGCGCTTGGTGTTGCCGTAGAGCGTAGCCAACGCCAATTTGGCAATAGAAGCCAGCTCTTGGTTGCCAGTGGAAGCCACGGCCTTGAAATTGTTTTCGGCGGCGGCATTGTCGCCCTCGGTGGCCGACGTAACCCCCATAAAGTAGCGCGCCATATCCGCTGAGCGAGTGTGAGAATATTTTTCCTCGATCGCCTGGAATTGCTTTTTAGCGGCTTCGGCTCGTTCCTTGGCGGAAGCGAAGCTGGGAACTCCGGCCTGCGCCGGTGCTCCGGCGGGGCGAAGCTGAGCCTCCAGAGTGCGGACGGCCTGGGTCATTTCGAAACTTGCCTTTTCGTTTCGAGCGCTCAAGTAATACCAGCCACCGGCGATCGCAGCGGCGATCACGAACCCAGCAACGGCGGCGATTGCGAGCGTGTTCCGGTGTTTCACGCTCCAGTGGGCGGTCTTCTCGGCAGCCCCCATGGTGACCCGGCTGAATGCGTCTTGCTTAAGCTGATGGCGTGTCTGTGCGCGCACGAAAATCCCTTCTAATGGCTGCGATGGAGGGTGAAACGAAATGTGGCGAAACATCAGTTTAGCAGGAGGAAAATGGGCACGTCAAAACTGGTTCGTCCTGATCACCTCGCTCAGAACCTCGAAACCAGCCGCAGCCCGAGCCCAATTGCCAGTACATCCTCAGGGATTCGAATCGCCATATCCGGAACGTGCAGCGCCCGAACCAACCCAGTGCGAGCCCAATCGCCGCCGAATGTTCCGGCAATGGCGCCGATTGCCCCGCCCACCGCGCCGTACCACAGCAAGAATCCACCGCTAACCGCGACACTCGCACCAGTTAATAGTCCGACAACAATCCGCGTGATCAGCGGGAGGACAGTCGTGCGCGCGGGAGTCGCAGGCCGCAGATCCGCAATCAACTACCCAGCGCGCAAATCGAGAAGAGGATCACACTCCAGCGCGAAGCCATGAAGGCCAAGGGAGAGCCGGAGAGATTCATCCACCCCACGTGGGCGCCCCACGCCAGGGCAGCGGGGGCAGTCATGGATCTCAACCCCGCGACGAATCCGATCCCGAGCGCAACGAGGAAGGCTGAACTCACGGAATCGCTCCCATCGCATATCGAGACTGCACAACCTTGCGAGGTTGGGAAGGCTTCGTCAGGAAGGGGTTCTCGGCAGGAACTATCGGGATGTTTCTTCCAACAGTCCCTGCTCGAGTTTCTCCTGGCATTCGATGCAATGCCGCGTCCAGGGAACAGCTTCGAGTCGCTTGGCGTTGATCTCCTTGCCACAGTTAATGCACTCACCAAAGCTGCCCTCGCGGATGCGGGCCAACGCTTTGTCGACCATCTGCAGAAGTTGCCGCTCGTTATTGCTCTGGCTGAAGAGAAATTCTTTGGTGTAGGAGCTGGCGGCGCGATCAGCAATGTCCTGAGCCGTGTCTTCGTCGGCGGAGCGGCCATCAGCCTGCGTGCGGGAGACGGTGCGGCGCAGTTCCTGCTGCCGGGTCTCAAGCCGCTTTTTGAATCCTTCTAACTTCTTCTTATCCATAGGTCCACTTCTTAAAATCCGGCGACTCGGCGGAGCCGCGAATGAGATAAAGGCCAAACGACGATGATAAGCGCCAAAATTGAGATGCGTCAACCGGCCCTGTGGCTGCTCGTCGTGAACGCCCGGTTTTCGGGTCACGCTTTTAGGCAAAATCGAAACCGCTTCCTCGGAGGGATCGTGGTGTGTTGGCGAATGATTTTTATCGGCCGCACGAAACGGGGTCGTTCCTGGTGATCTAACCTCCCAGGGCGCGCTGGAGACGGGTGTGAAATCCGCTGAGGTGGGCTTCGAACTCTGCCAGGTTCATATCCGCGCTTACGTGCGTGCGGGGAAGCGCGAGTGGGCCGGATTGCCCCGCCCAATACTCAACATTGAGGAAGGCGCATGAGAAGCCGGCTTCGCGCGCCAGGCAGAATTCCCGCGCGCCTACCGTGGCAGGGTTGCCAAAAGGGTACGCGAAGGCCCAGACCGCTCGTCCCAGAGCGCTCTCGATCTCGGCCTTGCTTTCTTGTATCTCGCGGCGCGCTTCTTCGTCGCTGCATAGCGACAGGATGGGATGAGTTCGGGTGTGCGCTCCCACGGTCATGCCCGCCTGGGACAATCGCTTGAGTTCGGAAAGGTTCAAGAGACGCCACCGTTTCGGCGAGGAGGTCGTTGGGGTGGTGTCGCTTTGAAGGCGAACCCGAGCCATCCAATCTTCTCGTGCCACTGCATTCAGCTGTGAGGCTCTCTTCACTAAGTTCCACCATTGGCCATGAAAACTCGTTGCTGGCGAGGGCTCGCCATCTGGCTCTCGAGGAAGTTGCGAGACTAATGCACCGAGCGGCTTGATCCGCATGGAGTGGTAGAGCTCCTCATACCACAGCATGCCTAGCGAATCCTTGCAGGACGCCGCGGTTACGAAGAATAAACAGGGGACCTCCTCGCGCTGAAGAATCGGAAGCATATCGGTCAGCGTGTTGAGAAGACCGTCGTCGCAGGTCACGAGAACGGAGTGCGGCGGCAGCGATTTGCCTTGCCGCAAACAGGCATGAAAGTCTTCGGGGTGGACGATGCGATAATGGGCCTTCAAGAACTGGAGCTGCCTACGGAAGGCCAGCGGCTGCACCAGATTGCCATCCAAAAACTTATCGCCCTCCAGATGGTCCAGAGGAACGACGCCGTGGTAGTTCACAACCGCGTAACCGGCGGAAGGGGTAATGCGGTGTAAAAGTCCAGTACGATGCAGAGCCGGGTACACCGCGCGTTTCAACAGAGGACTAACGAACCGCATCGTGGGGAGACCGGACCGTATTGTAACAATCGGCAGGCAGCCAGCGTTGGTTTCGCGCGACGGAAAGATGAATGTCCAGCCGAAACATCGCTGGCCGACATTTCGGCAGGACGAAAACCCGGTACTCGGGTCTAGTGATGATCGTGATCCTTGTCCCAGTTTTGCTCGGTTTCCCAACGATGTTCTTTTCCATTCCACCACTGGTGATGCTGTTCCCAACACCGTTGGCGCTCGGCGTTCAGATCACGGCGACGATCTTCGGCTTCGCGGCTGTGCTCGCCCTTGGCATGGATGGCCTTGTCGAGTCTTGCCTCCGCCTTTTCGACCGCATGTTGGCAATGCGATCGGTCATCGGCGTGGGCCCGCGGGGCCGCTACGAAAAACATTAGCGCCGCTCCCATTCCTGCTGCCATTACTGCCTTTCCAAAAGGTAAATTCAAGGGGGTTCTCCTCTCTATTTCGGTGACCGCGTAAGGCCACCGGTCTTAGCGAATACAATTCTTCCCTTCACGAATTGGCCCAGCTGGGCTTCTCCGGTCAGGACTTGGGGATTCTATTGGTGGCGACGTCCACCTTGGATACAGCGCATTCTGTAATAACTGAATGGTTACGGTCTGCTTGTGAGTTTCCGAAGGGTACGAACTTTGGTCGCCCGGAGGGGGGCTTGCTGATGTTGCTGAGCCGACAGCGCGGCGAACATCAAGAGCAGCGGAAGCACAGCGGCGCGAATCAAGGTCATTTTCTTCCCCTGTCTACCGGGCGCTTGGATGCCATTCCCGAGTGCGGTGTTTACGCCAAGCCAGCAGGTGAAAAAAGCCAGCTTCGCTCCACGCCCCAGCCCCGCGATGGTAGACGGCCCCGTAGCGTGATTTCCATCTATTACTTCTATCGGGGCAGGGGGTTCTTCATGTTCGCAAGGGCATACGCCATTACCGCCATGGCCGCGGCATTCTCGCGAAGTTCCGCGGGAACGACTTTATCGAGAGTGTCGGCGGCGCTGTGGTGGTAGTTGAAATAGGTACGGCCGTCCTGCATTACTCCGAAGGCGGGAACTCCGGCTTCAGACATTCCCGCGATGTCGGCGCCAGGAGGGTACGTGCTAGCTTCTAGGACGGTGGCACCGATACTCTGAAGCGCGGCTTGCACCGGGCGGAGTGCGTCGACGGCGGCGGGTGAGGCTTTGACCTCAAAACCGAAAGGATGTGCGGCGCCAGAGTCGCTCTCGATGGCGGCGACGTGACGGGAGAAATCCGTGGAGTATTCGGCTGTATAAGCTCGGCTGCCGGATCCACCGTTTTCTTCGTCCATCCAGGCGACGACGCGAAGGGTGCGGGCGGGGCGAAGGTTGAGGCGTTGGAGGATTTCAGCCGTCTCCATGGCAATGACCACACCGGCTCCGTCGTCAATGGCGCCGGTGCCGAGGTCCCAGGAATCCAGATGCCCGGAGACAACGACGATCTGCTCGGGATGTTCCGAGCCCTTGAGGTCGGCAATCACGTTGAAGCCGGTCTCATCGTGCAGCTTCTGTGGAGTCAGAGTTAAGTGCATGCGGACCTTGCCCTGAGCCGCGAGGTGGGCGATCAAGTCGGCATCCTCGGTGGTCACGGCTCCGGCGGGGACTCCTGCGGGAACACTGAAACCGGTATGGGGAAGTCGGTAATCGGCATTGCCGACGGAGCGAACCAAGGCGGCGACGGCGCCCAAATCGGCGGCTGCTTTGGCGCCCGCTGCCCGATAGCGGACGGCCTCTCCGTAGGAGGCGAAGGCGAGTCCTGCGGCGGCCTTTTGCTTGTCAAAGAGTTCATCGAAGAGCACGATCTTTCCGGCGACTTTATCGTGGCCGAGCGCCTGGAGTTCGTCGAAGGTATTGACGGTGACGACCTCGGCGGTGAGGCCGTCTGGTGGCGTCGAGGTGCTTCCACCAAGAGCGGTGAGCACAATCTTTTGCGCCGTACCCGGAACCATGCCGGGATAGCCGACGAGGGTTGCGTTTTCCGCGCCGCGGACCCAGTGGGGCACGGTGACCGGCTGAAGGCGGACCTCAAGGCCGAGCTGGCGAAGCTCGCCTGCCACGTATTCGGCGGCGGCTTGAGCCTGGGGCGATCCGCTGGGGCGCGGTCCGATGTTCTCGGTAAGGTGTGCGAGCTGGCGGTAGGCGTAGTCGTCATTCAGCGCGGCGGCTTTGATGGCGGAGAGCTGCTGCGAAAGGAGCAGTGGGAAGTTTTGCAGGTCGGCTGCAGAGGATTGCGGAGCGGAACCCCAGTTCGGGACGGGCGGCTTCTGGGGTGAGTTCTGAGCTTGGGTGATTACGGTGCACGTCAGGAGCAATCCGCTGCAGAATGCGATCGAAAAGCGAGATTCCTGTGTCATACCTGCAGGCAGTGTATCTGACAGCGGCTAGCGAAGAAAGCGATCTACCGTGCCGGCCTGATATCTTCGTTTCCGCAGCGTGCTAGCCTGAGGCATGGACAAAAAGCAAATTAACGATCCCAAAAGGACGCTGAACTTTTTGATCTGGGTTGGCGGAGTCTTTATGCTTTCGCTGTTTGTGCTTCTGGCGCATTTTGTATGGCGGCTTTTCTAGCGGGTAGATTCTGCCGGATTCGCCGGCCGCAAAAATATGGCCCCATTTCTGGGGCCACATCTGAAGAGGCGATTGGTGGGAATTTCAGGAAAGGCTTTGCAAGTTGCCGTCCCGACAGCCTGGACAGCACGGGAAATGTTGAGAAGAGTAGAGAGTGAAGGTCATAGCTTGGTTGCGGCCTCTTGGTTACAAGGAGAAGAAGCATTTGCGGAACCAAAACCGTTAACCTGCCCCGCCAAAAACCGCTGGACGGCAAGTACCTGAAGAAGCTCAACTTATCCGCATCAGGGTCCGATTTGCCTACCACAGGTTACCGCCAACCGCAGTTGCGGGAGTGCAGAATCGTGCACATCGATTGCACGCGGATACCTTGCATGAGCTTGAACGCAGCCCAGCCGCCGGAGCGAGGCCGGCGGCTGCGAGAGCAGGACTAACTGTTTCCGGCCACCGTGCGCAGCTTCCCGGGAAGGAAGTGGTAGGGGGGCCAGGGACCGCTGATGGCTACCTGGCAGTTCTTTAGCTGCTTGGCGGCCGTGTTGTAGCGGTTCTGATATTTCTCCACCGACTTGGAATCGATGAGATGGGCGATATCGATCAGCATGCCTTGGGGAGCCACTTTCTTGCAGCTGATTTCTTCTTCCAGAGGGTTAAACAACTTGTGGACTTGGACGGATAGAGCGCGCGCCTTGGTCTGGCGCTCCCGCTCACGGGAAGCCTTGACGCGCAATTTGGAAAGATAATCGCCGCCGACAGTATCGGGCAGGATGACATCGATCATCGCTTCGCGCAGCGAGCCGTCGGTGACCGTCAGCTTGATGTGCATTTCCGACTTGCCGCGGAGTTTGGCGACGCTCACGCCAAAAGCTCGCCGGTTTACGCGGACAGCCTGGCGGAGAGCGTCATCGCTCTCAAAGATGGTTCCGAAGCGGAAGGGGAGCACGGTGGAATTGCGGAAGCAGCCGCTGACGACGCGGGCGTGATCGATGGCTGCCTTCTGATCAAGTTGGCCAGAATTAGGGTCGTATTCGCTCACGATCACAGCAAACTCGCCGCTGGGATAGCTGAGGACAGGGCTTCCGTTCACGCCTTGAACATTCTCGATTACGAAAGGGCGTCGGGAACGGGTGCCATTCGGTAGGGTTTGGTGCTCGGTAAGGCAGTATGCGTACCACGCCATATTGAACTCTCCGAACCGGGACGGAGGCTGACGAACCGCCTCGTTATGTTGTTTTGCACAAGCTGACAGCGAGTCTGGAAGTTTTCTTAGCAGTACAGGGTCGAATCGGGAAATCTGCTGTTCGCCCCGTACTTCATATTACTTCGGTTCCATCGAAAAATGCAACTTTTTTGTGGCAGGAGGCATCGCGCAGGCATTTCAACGTTGGTCATGAAGGCCTCGAGCGGCCTGTTAGGGTGGCGTCGTACAAAGCGCCCCAAGACCTGTCTCCTACTCGTAGCGCAAACTCTCTACCGGATCGAGTTGCGCGGCGCGGGCGGCCGGCACGGTGCCGAAGATCACGCCTACGATCGAAGAGACGACGATGGCGATCATGCCGGAAAGGCCGGTAATCGGGATGCGGTACTCGGTTAAGAAGCGCACCGAGTATGGGATGGCGTAGCCAATCACAATCCCGACGAAGCCACCGACGAGCGAGATCAGCATGGCCTCGGCGAGAAACTGAAAGCGGATCTCACGGTTGGTGGCGCCCACGGCTTTTCGGATGCCGATCTCGCGTATGCGCGAGGTGACCGTGGCCAGCATGATATTCATGATGCCGATGCCGCTGACCAACAGCGTCACCATCGAAATCAGAAGCAGCACCCAGGTCAGACCGGTCGCGATGCGATCCGCCATGGAGAGCAGCGCCGTCAGGTTCGCCACGTCATAAACGGATTCTGCCCGATGCCGCGACTGCAGGACCCGTTTGATCTGGGCGGTAGCCGAGATGACCATCGAGGGATCTTCCATGGAGAAATAAAGCAGCTTGACGTTTGGAGCGTCCAGGAAATAGCGGCTCACGGAGTATGGGATCAACATCGTATTATCAACGATTTCCGACTGGCCGAAGGTCTCCACTCGCTCTTTAAAGGTTCCGACGATCGTGAAGGGCAGTCCGGTAAGTTTGATGACCTTGCCGACCGCCGCTTGAGGCGAGCCGTACACTTCCATCGCCATTTTCTCGGTGATCACGCCCACCTTATTGTGGGCTTGGGAATCCTCCTGATCAAAAAATCGTCCCGAAGGTATGACCAAGTTCCGGACCCGGACATACTCTGGATTAACTCCGAGTATGGTCACGTCTTTCTCACGGCCATTGCCGACCGGCACACGGTCGGAGAGTTGGGTAACCGGAGAAGAAGCGACGATACCGGGGACGACTTCCTGGACGGCATGGAGGTCGTCGATGGTAAGAGGATCCGGATTCGAATTGCTGATGTGCGGCGCGCCGCCGAGGTATTCCGCCCAGATTTCGTTCGTACCGATCGCCTGGATCTGGTTGAGAACGAACTGCCGCCCGGTCATCCCGATGGTGACGACCAGGATGAGCGATGCCGTGCCGATGACCATGCCCAGCGCGGTCAGAATGAAGCGCACTTTGTTGCTGCAAAATGTGTCGTAAGCGAATGCGATGATCTCGCCGAAGGCCATTTTGGGCCGAAGGCGCTCGGGCATAAGGGCTGCGGCCATCTCAACTTAGATGCTACCGAGCGGCCCCCAAAGTCGCAAGTGAATGAGTCGCACCAGTACAGCGCCGCGTGTAAAGAATCGTAAGAAAGCAGACCAAGGATGTTCTGTTGTGGCAAAGTAAAGGCGCATCCCAACGATCGAGGGTCTTGGCTGCCGGCGAATGATTCCTTCTGAAACATCGATGGAGCGCACGACGGCGGAATTGAACGCTCCCAGAAGCGCTCGTCGGTCCTGGTTTTGGATGGTGATCGTCGCGCTGGCGCTTCGCCTGCTGGTGATGTCCTTCCTCTATCCGGAGCGGATCGACCCGTTTCGCGACCACTGGCGATTCGGAGGTGAGGCTGGCAGGATTGCGCGATCGATCGCACAGGGCGAAGGATTTAGTAATCCACTGTTTGGCAAGACGGGACCAACCGCCTGGCTGGCTCCGGTTTTCCCTTATCTGCTCGCAGGAATTTTCAACATCTTTGGCGTTTACAGCAAGACCTCGGCAATCGTAATTCTGGTCCTTGACTGTTTGTTTTCGGCGCTCACCTGCATTCCCATTTACTTCATCGCTGGGAAACAGTTTGGTGAGACGGCGGCCGCATGGGCGGGATGGGCTTGGGCATGGTTTCCCTACGCGATTTTCTTCTCGGCGGATTTCATATGGGCGACGACGCTGACAACCCTCATCATGACTCTGGTTTTCCTGGTGGCGCTGCATCTCGAAAAATCGTCCTCAGTTTGGCGTTGGGTGGGCTTCGGTGCACTGAGCGGCTTTGGAGGTTTAACCGATCCCGTGGTGATGTCGGTGGCGCCATTTCTCGGGGCGTGGGCTTGGTATCGTCTCTCCCGGACCGGGCATCGATGGCTGGCTCCGGGACTGGGCGCGATACTGGCCGCAACTCTGGTGGTTTCGCCATGGTTCATTCGAAACTATGAGACATTTCATAAACTGATTCCGTTCCGCAGTTGCCTGGGCCTGGAAGTCTACTTTGGCAACAATCGAGACTCCTGGCATTGGGGGCCTCCGGGTTATCACCCGTCGGACAACGAGAGCGAGTGGCAACAGTATCAACAACTCGGCGAAATCGCTTATACACATCAAAAGTTTGACGAAGGATTGGTATTCATCCATTCCCATCGGCTCTTGTACCTTCGGCAAACCCTGCGGCGAATCGTCTACCTGTGGACGGGCTTCTGGAGTTTGAGCCCACGCTATCTGGCGGAAGAACCAGCCGATCCTTTCAATGTGGTGTTCTGTTCCGGCCTTACGGTTCTGACCCTGATTGGACTTTGGCGCGCTTGGCGTATGGACGCTGGCATTGCCATGCCCTACCTGCTGGTTTTTATGTTCTTTCCTGTAATTTACTATTTAACCCATCCGGAAGATTACTACCGGCGGCCGATGGACCCTCAGTATGTAGTGCTCGCGGCATTTGCGGTCGCTTCGTGGGTCACCGAGCGCAAGCGCAGGTTGGAGCGCATCCCGCCGCGAGTTGCGATTGCAGCAGTTCAGTGAACCGAATTCGTTCCGACGGATACAAAACGTCTCTCCTGTTGCTGTGCCTGACGGCGGCCGCTTTGCTTGTGCAGGGATACCACCCCTTCGCCGAAGATGCGGAAATCTACCTGCCGGGCATCGAGACGATCCTGCATCCCGGGTTGTTTCCCTCCGGGCGTGAATTTTTCCTGGCGCACGCCCGCATGACCTTTTTCCCAAATGCTGTGGCGTTTTCTCTCCGCATCACGCACTTGCCGCTGGAAGCAGGTTTGTTCTGGTGGCATCTGGCGTCCATTTTCCTTTTGCTCCTCGGCGGTTGGGAACTGTCCGGTTTATTCTTCCCGAGCGCGAGAGCGCGGTGGGGCGGAGTTTGTCTGATCGCAGCGTTATTGACGCTTCCGGTTGCGGGGACAGCGCTCTACGTCATGGATCAGTATTTGAATCCGCGGAATCTGGCGGCATTCGCGGGAATCTTCATGCTGGCACGAACCCTGGAAGGGAAATATATACGGGCTTTGTCTTGGCTGCTGTTCGCTGCTTGCATGCACCCCTTCATGGCGGTGTTTCCATTTTCATTTTGTCTCTTATTCGTGGTCATGGAGAAACTTGAAGCGCATTGGAAAAACATCAATGCGGCGGCATTCGCGAACTGGTTGGGGCTGGCGATCCCTTTGGCGCCTGCGGCTTCCTCCGCCTACCACGAAGCCGCCAAACGTCACGCCAATCACTACCTTCAGCATTGGACATGGTACGAGTTGCTGGGAATCGTTGCACCGCTGGTTTTGTTCTGGTGGTTCCGACGCATGGCGCGGCATCGCCAATGGCGCATGATCGACCGCGTGAGTCGTGGGTTTATCGTCTACGATTTGATTTACCTGGGGGGAGCAGTGGCCGTCGACCTGCCAGCGCGCTTTGAAGCTCTGGCGCGCTTGCAGCCGCTTCGGAGCCTGCATTTCCTTTACATCGTGATGTTCCTCATGATGGGTGGATTCCTGGGGGAGTACGTGCTTCGGGAACGCGTTGGGCGATGGCTCTTGCTGTTCGTGCCGTTGAGCGTGGGAATGGTTCTGGGGCAGCGCGCTCTTTTTTCCGCCAGTGCGCACGTGGAATGGCCGGGAGCCGCTCCCAGAAACCCGTGGGCGCAGGCCTTCGTCTGGATTCGGCAGAACACCCCAGGGGATGCGGTGTTTGCTCTCAATCCGTTTTATATGGATATTGCCGGCGAAGATGAGATCGGCTTTCGTTGTCTCTCGGAGAGAAGCCGTCTGGCGGACGGAGTGAAGGACAATGGGGTGGTGAGTATGTTTCCGGCGCTGGCCGAACCATGGTGGGCGCAGGTGCAGGACCAGATGCCGTGGGAGAATTTCCGAGCACAAGATTTCATGCGGCTGAAAGAAAAATATGGCGTGAGCTGGATTGTGGTGCGACAACCGGGAATCGCTGCGATCGGCTGCGAGTATCAAAACAGCGCAGTGCGCGTTTGCCGGCTTCCCTAGGGCATGGCCTCAAGCATGCATGATGCCGATTAAAGCCTTAACCAGTGAGGCTTTCACGGTCCCCGACCGCACCTGCGATCAGATACAATTGTGAAACCGAATGTCCACCGCGCGAGCAGTTCAGGCCCCAATCCGCGATTTTCCTTACGAGAAGTGGGGGCGAGGGTTGCCCCTTTTAGCGAAGCAGTACCGGGAGAACAAGCCCTGTCCGCATGTGCTTCTGCAGGATTTTCTCGATCGAAAGACTGCGCTCGACATGGCGAAGCAATTTCCGCAGCCCGCCAGCGATGCTTGGACACAGTACAAGCATGCCAACGAAAACAAGCTCGGCCTGGCCAAGCGCGAACTTTTTCCGCCCGCATTTGCGGCGGTTACCGATGAGTTGAATTCGCCGGAGTTTGTGGCCTGGATTTCGGAGTTGACCGGAATTCCGAACCTGATGGCGGACCCAATGTTAGAAGGCGGCGGCCTGCACCAGTCGGGGCGTGGCGGTTATTTGAACGTGCACACCGATTTCTCGATGCACCACTTCCACGCGAACTGGCGGCGGCGCGTGAATCTCATCCTTTATTTAAACCCAGGATGGCGCGACGAATGGGGCGGGGCTCTGGAATTATGGGAAGAGACGATGGCACGTTGTGCCGCGAAATACCCGCCGCTGCTCAATCATGCGCTCATTTTTACGACCGACGAGAAATCGCTGCACGGCTTTCCTGATGCGCTCACCTGTCCCGACGGAGAGTCGCGCAAGAGCCTGGCCTTGTACTACTACACGGTCGAGGCGCACAGAAAAGTCACTGGACACTCCACCGATTATCGTTCCCGGCCGCAGGATGGCTGGGGAAAGTCGTCGATGATCTGGCTGGATAAAAAGGCCGTCGACCTCTACTCGCGGGCCAAGGCAAGATTCGGTTTTTCCGATGAATTTGCCAGCCAGGTGTTGGGATTTTTTTCGAGAAAGAAGTAATCTACGGAAGGCGATGTCGGCGAAGCGAACACTTTTCGAGAAGATTTGGGACGCGCATCTGGTGGCGCAACCGAGCGGCCGGTCGCCGATTCTTTACATGGATCTGCATCTGGTTCATGAGGTGACCTCCCCGCAGGCTTTTGATGGTTTGCGAGTGGCGGGAAGGAAAGTCCGCCAGCCGTCGCGGACCGTGGCTACCATCGACCACAACATTCCAACCGAGCCGCGCGGGACTCCGATTACCGATCTCGTTGCGGCCCAGCAGATCGCGGCTCTGCAAGCCAACTGCAGAGAATTCGGTGTGCGGCTGTTTGACATGGATTCTCCCCAGCAGGGAATCGTGCACGTGATTGGCCCTGAGTTGGGGCTGACGCAGCCGGGAATGACGATTGTCTGCGGCGACAGCCACACCAGCACGCATGGCGCCTTCGGGGCCCTGGCTTTTGGCATGGGAACGTCGGAAGTTGAGCACGTTCTCGCAACCCAGTGTTTGGCCCAACAAAGGCCCAAGACGATGAAGATCGAGGTGCGGGGGCGGTTGGCGGACGGCGTCTCCGCAAAGGATTTGGCACTGGGCATGATCGGGCACATCGGAACCGACGGCGCCACCGGACATGTGATTGAGTACGCCGGCGAGGCGGTGCGGGGGCTTTCGATCGAAGGCCGCATGACCCTGTGCAATATGAGCATTGAAGCGGGTGCGCGGGCAGGCATGGTGGCCCCGGACGAAACGACTTTCGCTTATCTGGACGGGAAACAATTTGTTCCTCGCGACGGCGAGTGGGAGCAAGCAGTTGAAAACTGGCGTCGCTTGCGGACCGATCAAGACGCGCAGTTCGACAAGGTGATCGAGATCGATGCGGCGCAACTCTGTCCGTTCGTGACTTGGGGGACGAATCCGGGAATGGTGGCACCCGTGACGGGGCGCGTGCCGGAGTTCAGCAGCTTTGCAGACGCCGATCGAGGCGCGATCGAACTGGCTTTGCAGTACATGGGGCTCGAGCCCGGAACGCGGATTGAAGACATCAGCCTGGACCGCGTATTCATCGGCTCTTGCACAAATTCGCGGATCGAGGACCTGCGTGCGGCTGCGCGCGTTGCCAAGGGACATCATGTGAATCCGAAGGTCCGTGCCATGGTAGTGCCGGGTTCGCAGACTGTGAAGCGCGTCGCGGAGCGGGAGGGCCTTCACCAGATCTTTCTGGACGCCGGATTCGAATGGCGTGAGAGCGGATGCTCGATGTGTTTAGGCATGAATCCGGATATTTTGCAGCCCGGCGAGCGCTGCGCTTCAACCAGCAACCGGAACTTTGAAGGGCGGCAGGGGCGCGGCGGTCGAACCCATCTGGTGAGTCCGATGATGGCTGCTGCCGCGGCGATTGCCGGACACTTCACCGATATCCGTAATTGGAGATTTCAATGACGGCACTGGTTAGGAACGCGTCATGAAGCCGTTCGGAGTACATCGCGGCCGCGTGGTTCCGCTCGATCGCGTGAATGTAGACACGGACCAGATCATTCCCAAGCAGTTTCTGAAAAGGACCGAGCGTACCGGATTCGGGCAGTTTTTGTTCTATGACTGGCGCTTCGCGGGCGACGGAAAGAAATCCGACTTTATTCTGGACGATCCGCGCTACGAGGGCGCCAGCATCCTGGTGGCGGGGAGGAATTTTGGATGCGGTTCCTCACGCGAGCATGCAGTATGGGCTCTGGCGGATTTCGGCTTTCGGGCTGTGATTTCCTCTTCGTTCGCCGACATCTTTGCCAATAACAGCACGAAGAACGGATTCTTAAGCGTGCGTTTGAGCGAGGAGGAAGTCGCGCAGTTGATGCAAAAAGCCCGCCCGGCGAAGGATTTTCAATTGGTAATCGACCTGGAACGCTGCGAAGTGCGCGACGATCAAGGCTTCATCGCGCAGTTTCCGATCGATGAATTCGTCCGCCATTGTTTGCTCAACGGGCTGGATGATATCGGCCTCACTTTGCAACACGAGGGTGAGATCGCGGCCTATGAGGCCATGCATCCGGTGCCGAGTGCGTTCGAAAAGCGGCCGTAACACACGGCAAAGCGAGTAAAGATTTGTAAAAGCTTCGCCCTCGCCTTGACCGAGCTCGGCTCACAAGTTGATGCTGGTTTTTGTACAATTCTAGTATTGCTTTTTGCTGAGCTTCCTGCCCGAGCTTCTCCAACGGGAGGACTTGGCGTAAGACGTTCTTCCCGAGAGTCTTCGCAACCGATTCGAAATGAAGACGTCTAATGAATGGCAGTCTCACCCCCGATTGTGTGAAAGTCGCACCACCTAAAACGTGAATATGATCGCTTCAAGTTTTTCTCAAGAAATGTCTCGGCTAGCCTTTCGCTGCCGGCGAGGACTGGTGTCGGCTGTGGTGCTGGGTATGGGCGCAGCTTTCTTCGGATGCGTCAGCGGCGATTCCAAGCAGCAGAAGGCGCAGGCGGCCGCCCCGCGTGCAGTTTCCGTTGCAGTGGCCGAAGTGCAACGCCAGGATGTCCCGGTTTATCTGGTGGGGTTGGGGTCGGTGACAGCGTTCTACACCGCAAACATAAAAAGCCGCGTTGACGGCCAGATCATGCGAGTGAACTTCCAGGAGGGGCAGACCGTCAAGGAAGGCGATCTGTTGATCGTCATTGATCCACGTCCCTACCAGGTGCAGTTGGAACAGATGCAGGCGCAGCTGTTCAAAGATCAGGCGTCGCTGCGCGATGCGAGACTCAATCTGGATCGCTACACCACGCTGATTCCCTCCGGGAGCATTGCGCAACAACAGGTGGACACGCAAAAGTCCACGGTGGACCAACTGGATGGTCAGGTACGCACGGATCAGGCGCAGATCGATAACGTCAAGCTGCAGCTCGTTTATTGCAACATAACGGCGCCTTTCACCGGCCGAGTTGGGCTGCGGCAAGTGGATCCGGGAAACATCGTGCACGCCGCCGACACAAATCCGATGCTGATCCTCACGCAACTGCAGCCGATTGCCGTGGTATTTACTCTGCCCGAGGATCAGTTGCCCACCGTGGCCAAACACATGAAGAACTCGACGCTTGACGTCGAAGCCTTCAGCCGGGACGATCAGACCAAATTGGCTACGGGCAAGCTGCAAACCATTGATAACCAGATCGACCCGACAACGGGAACCGCCAAGCTGAAAGCCGTCTTCGATAACAAAGACAACCTGCTTTGGCCGAACCAATTCGTGAACGCCAACCTCCTTCTTGAGACGCGGAAGAGCAGCACCGTGGTGCCAACGGCAGCAATTTTGCGCGGTCCGCAGGGAGCCTTTGTTTATGCCGTGAAGCCAGACAAAACTGTGGAGGCTCGGAGCGTAACAATTTCGCTCACGCAAGGCAACATCACCGTCACCACCAGCGGGGTTCATCCAGGAGACACGGTGGTCACCGACGGCCAGGACAAACTGCAAACCGGCACCACGATTGAGCCCCGGAACGCCGGCGCGGGTTCTACACCGAATGCGAAGAATGGGGGCGGCCCTCCAGTTTCGGGAGCTCCTGGTTCATGAGTCCTTCACGGTTATTCATTCTCCGGCCGGTGGCGACGACCCTCTTGATGGTGGGCGTGCTGCTGGTAGGTTGGGTTGCGTTTCTGCAATTGCCCGTCTCAGCCCTGCCCGAAGTCGATTACCCAACCATCGAGGTGGTGACGTTTTATCCGGGCGCAGACCCCGAGGTCATGGCTTCATCCGTGACCTCTCCACTGGAACGGCAGTTCGGACAAGTTCCTGGACTGAGCCAGATGACCTCGACGAGCTCATTGGGCAGTTCCGTGATCACTCTGCAATTCGCTCTCGACCAGAATATTGACGTCGAAGAACAACAAGTGCAGGCCGCCGTTAACGCGGCAGCTACGTTTCTGCCTGCGGATCTGCCCAATCCTCCGATTTACAACAAAGTGAATCCCGCCGATTCCCCGATCCTTACACTGGCGATGACGTCGGACTCGCTGCCTTTGTCCAAGGTTGAGGATCTGGCCGACACAGCTTTGGCGCAGAAGATTTCCCAGTTGCCGGGCGTGGGGTTGGTTTCGATCAGCGGCGGACAGAAGCCTGCCGTGCGGGTCCAGGTAAATCCAACCGCGCTCGCTTCCTACGGGTTGAGCCTCGAAGATATTCGCACCGCGCTGGCCGAGGCCAATGTGGATCAGGCCAAAGGCGTCATCGACGGGGTTCGGCAATCGTACACCATCGGCGCCAACGACCAGCTCTTCTCCAGCGATCAATACAAGCCGATCGTCATCGCATATCGCAACGGCGCCCCGGTGCGCCTTTCCGATGTAGCCAATGTGATCGATGGCACGGAGAACACGCGGCTGGCCGCTTGGATGAACCAGACCCCGGCGGTAATCGTAAATATTCAGCGCCAGCCCGGGGCGAACATCATCAGCGTGGTGGACCGGATTAAGAAATTGCTCCCGCAACTGCAGGCGTCGCTTCCGTCTGCAGTAAAGGTGCAGATTCTTACCGACCGCACCACGACCATCCGTGCATCGGTGAAGGACGTTGAGTTCGAGTTGGCGCTGACCATTGTGTTGGTGGTCATCGTTATTTTCTTCTTCCTGCGAAACCTGCGGGCCACGTTTATTCCCAGCGTCGCCGTCCCATTGTCGATTGTGGGAACGTTTGGCGTGATGTATTTGCTGGGCTACAGCCTCAACAATCTCACGCTGATGGCGTTGACCATCTCCACCGGCTTTGTGGTGGATGATGCCATCGTCATGATCGAAAATATCGACCGCTATCTGGAGGCGGGAGATTCGCCACTCGATGCGGCGCTGAAAGGTTCGGGGCAAATTGGTTTCACCATCGTCTCCCTCACGGTTTCCCTGATTGCGGTCCTGATCCCACTCCTGTTCATGGGAGACATTGTGGGGCGGCTGTTCCGCGAGTTCGCCGTCACGTTGGCAGTGACCATTCTGGTCTCGGCCGCGGTTTCGTTGAGCTTGACGCCGATGATGTGCGCCAAGTTGCTCAAGCATCGCAAGGAGGGCGAGAAGGGCCGCTTCTACGAAGTCACCGAGGACTATTACAACCGGGTCATTGCGTTTTATGGCCGCACCGTCAAATGGGTCCTGAAGCATCAGACGGCGACTTTGCTCGTCACCTTCGGAACCTTGGTTCTCACGCTGGTTCTCTACGTAGTCGTTCCCAAAGGGTTTTTTCCGGTGCAGGACACGGGTGTGATTCTGGGGATTTCGGAAGCTCCCGATAACATTTCGTTTGACGCCATGTCCCAGCGCCAGCAAGAACTGGCCAAGGTGATTCTCAAAGATCAAGATGTAGAAAGCCTATCCTCGTTTATCGGCGTGGATGGCACCAACACGACACCGAACAGCGGCCGCATTCAGATCAACCTGAAACCTCGCGATGAGCGTAACGACGATGCTTCGGCGATCATCCGGCGACTGCAACCCGAGCTGGCGAACGTGCACGGGATCACGCTCTACATGCAGCCGGTGCAGGACCTCACGGTGGAAGATCGCGTGAGCCGCACGCAGTTTCAATACTCCATCGAAGACGCCGACGCCCAGGAGTTGGCGCAATGGACTCCGAAACTCGTAAACAAACTTCGCGCCGCCCCGGAACTGCGCGACGTGGCTACAGACCAACTGAACGGAGGGTTGAGGACGAACCTGACCATCGACCGGGATACAGCGTCGCGGTTGGGAATCCTTCCTCAGGCGATTGACAACACGCTCTACGACGCTTTCGGGCAAAGGTTAGTTTCAATCATTTTTACCCAGTTGAATCAGTACCACGTGGTGCTCGAAGTTCTGCCCAGCTTCGCCAAGACGCCGGACGCGATGAATGATGTTTACGTTCGTCCCAGCAGTACGATACCGACCTCCGGCGCGCCTTCGGCCAATGCGGCAACGGCAACCACCAGTGGAGCCCCGGTTCCGCTCTCTACTTTTGTGCGGATGCAATCGACAAATACCCCACTCGCCGTCAATCACCAGGGACAATTCCCGGTCGTGACGCTTTCCTTCAACCTTGCCCCGGGAGCCTCTCTGGGCGATGCCACGCGTGCCATCCAGCAGGTAGAGAAGGACATTCAGATGCCGGCGAGCATTCACGCCGCCTTCCAGGGAACGGCTGCCGCCTTTCAAAATTCGTTGTCGAGTGAACCGTTCCTGATTCTCGCCGCCATCATTACCGTATACATCGTTCTGGGCGTGTTGTATGAGAGCTACATTCACCCCATCACGATTCTCTCCACGCTTCCCTCGGCCGGTGTGGGCGCGATTCTCGCGTTGCAGCTTACCGGCAACGATCTCACCGTGGTGGCGCTGATTGGAATCATCTTGCTGATCGGCATCGTAAAAAAGAACGCCATTATGATGATCGATTTTGCTCTTGAGGCCGAGCGCGAAGAACATAAGCCGCCCGAAGAAGCGATCTTTCAAGCATGTTTGCTGCGTTTCCGTCCCATCATGATGACGACGATGGCAGCGCTGCTCGGTGGTCTGCCGCTCGCCTTGGGATCGGGGACGGGCGCGGAACTGCGGCGGCCACTGGGTATCACCATTGTGGGTGGTCTGATTCTCAGCCAGTTGCTTACGCTCTACACCACCCCCGTGGTTTACCTTTGGTTCGACCGGCTGGCTCACCGCTTTGAGAAGTACAAGATCGGCAATCCGATTCCACAGGACTTGCCGGCGGAGTCGGGCGATTAGACGAAGATGAGTATTTCCGCTCCATTCATACGGCGACCGATCGGCACATCGCTGCTGGCTGCGGCGCTGCTGCTCTCGGGGATTCTCGCCTTCAATTTTCTGCCCGTGGCTTCTCTGCCGCGAGTGGATTTTCCGGTGATCCAAGTCGGTGCCCAACTGCCGGGCGCCGACCCGCAAACCATGGCTTCCGCCGTGGCGACGCCTTTGGAGCGTCAGTTCGGCCGCATCTCAGCGGTGAACCAGATGACTTCCACGAGTCAACTGGGTTCGACCAGCATTGTCCTGCAGTTCGATCTCAACCGAAATATCGACGCGGCGGGCCGCGATGTGCAGGCGGCAATCAATGCCGCGCGCAGCCAACTTCCAGCGAACCTGCCGAGCAATCCCACCTATCGCAAAGCGAATCCGGCGGACGCTCCGATCCTGATTCTGGCTCTTACCTCGGATACCGAAACCGTGCCGCAGATGTATGACGCCGCCGATTCCATCCTGGCGCAGAAGCTGGCCCAGGTGAGCGGAGTGGGGCAGGTCTTTGTCGGAGGTGCGGCGCAGCCCGGCGTGCGAGCGGAAGTAAATCCGATGCTGCTGAACAAACTGGGCGTCGGTTTGGATACCGTGCGAAATGCGCTCAATCTGGCCAATGCAAACCAGGCCAAGGGACAAGTGTCAAACGACACGACGTCGTGGACGTTCAACGACAACGACCAACTTTTTACCGCCGATCAATACCGGCCGCTGATCGTTGCCTACCACAACGGCGCCCCCGTACGACTCGGGGATGTGGCGGACGTGCAAGATTCCGTCGTGGACGTTCGCAATATTGGTTTAGCGAATGGCAAACCGGGTGTTCTCATCATTGTGTTCCGGCAGCCCGGCGCCAACATCATCGAAACCGTCGACCGGGTAACGGCTCTGATGCCGTATCTGCAATCTTCTATTTCTCCTGCAATTGCGCTCACGGTTGCGATGGACCGCACGGTTACGGTTCGCGCGTCGGTGAAAGATATTGAGTTCACCCTCATGCTGTCGATCATTCTGGTCATCCTGGTGGTGTTCGCCTTTTTGCGAACATTTCGCGCAACCATCATTCCCAGCATCGCCGTACCGCTGTCTCTGGTCGGAACCTTCGGAGGCATGTACCTGCTGGGCTACAGCCTGGACAACCTGTCGCTGATGGCTCTCGCCATATCCACCGGGTTCGTGGTGGACGACGCCATTGTGGTGCTGGAAAACATCACGCGCTACGTCGAGCAAGGCATGGACGCGGTGTCCGCCGCATTCAAAGGAGCATCCGAGATAGGATTCACCGTGGTTTCCATGAGCACCTCGCTGGTCGCGGTGTTTATCCCACTGCTGCTGATGGGCGGCATTGTCGGACGGCTGTTCCGCGAATTCGCCGTGACACTCAGTATCGCGATCGGAGTTTCGTTGCTGGTGTCGCTGACGACCACTCCCACCATGTGCGCCAAGTTCTTGCGCCCGCCAAGAAAAGATGAGCGCCGTAACCGGTTCTATCGCGCCAGTGAGTGGGTTTTCGACACGATTCTCGACACCTACCGCCACGCGCTCCGATGGGTTCTGGATTATCAGCTGGTCACACTTGTCGTCACCATTCTGGTGGCGTGCCTGAGCGTCTACCTCTACATCCGAGTGCCCAAGGGCTTCTTCCCGCAGCAGGACACGGGACGGATTATGGGGTCGGTGCAAGCGGCGCAGGATATTTCATTTCAGGCGATGCGCGGCAAGATGGAACGCTACGTCAGCATCGTGATGAAGGACCCCGCCGTCAACACCGTGGTTGGCTTCGCGGGCGGAAACACGATTTCGAATCAGGGCCGATTCTTCATCATGCTTAAACCCTTGTCCGCTCGGGGAAAGTGTAGGAACTTGCACTTCTGGCAATCCTGCCCCAGCGTCACGGCTGACGATGTGATCAATCGCCTGCGCGGCAAACTGTCGGTGGTTCCGGGAGCCACGCTCTATCTTCAATCTGCGCAAGACCTGACCATTGGTGGACGCCAGAGTAATGCGCAGTATCAATACACGTTGCAAGGCGAGGATTTGAAGGAGCTGAACAACTGGGCGCCGCAGTTGTTATTGAAGATGCGCGGTCTGCAAGAACTGCGCGATGTAAACACAGATCAGCAGGATAAAGGACTGCAAGCACAGTTAATCATCGATCGCGACACCGCCAGCCGTCTGGGCGTCGCTGCGCAAGACATCGATAATGCTCTCTATGATGCTTTCGGCCAGCGGCAAGTTTCCACCATGTACCGCCCGCTCAACCAGTATCACGTGGTCATGGAAGTCGCGCCCCAGTTCCAGCAAACTACCGAGGCGCTGCAGAACATTTATTTGCGCTCTTCCAGCGGCGCGCCCATCCCTTTGGCGGCGTTCACCCACTTCGCGCCATCCAACATACCGCTGGCGGTCAATCACCAAAGCCAGTTTCCTTCGGTCACGATCTCGTTCAATTTGGCCCCGGGTATTTCTCTTGGACAGGCAACTCTGGCCATTAACAATGCCCAGCGCACGATTGGCTTCCCCTCGACGATTCAGGCCAGCTTTCAGGGCACGGCGGCTGCTTTCCAGGATTCGCTTTCGAGCGAACCGGTTTTGATTCTTACCGCCTTGATCACGGTTTATATTGTGTTGGGCATGCTTTACGAGAGCTACATTCATCCCATCACGATTCTTTCGACACTGCCTTCGGCGGGCGTGGGCGCGCTGCTGGCGTTGCTGATCACGCATAACGAGCTGAATGTAATTGGCACAATCGGCATCATTCTGCTGATTGGACTCGTGAAAAAGAATGCGATCATGATGATCGACGTGGCCCTCGAGGTGGAGCGCACGCAAGGGAAGAAGCCGGTCGACGCCATTTACGAGGCCTGTTTGCTGCGATTTCGGCCGATCATGATGACGACCATGGCAGCTCTGCTCGGAGGCTTGCCGCTGGCGTTGGGGACCGGCACCGGGTCGGAATTGCATCGGCCGCTCGGCATCACGATTGTCGGCGGACTGATTGTGAGCCAGGCGCTAACGCTATTCACGACTCCCGTCGTGTATGTTTATCTCGACCGGCTGCGGCTGGTGCTGCGCGGTGCAGAAGAAGACTTGTCCCTGCCCGGCACGCCAAGCCCGGCGCACTCAGCGGATTAGTGGGAGAGCTTCCAAACGAGATCGTCGAAGAAGACGGCGGTGTGCAACCTCAATTCAGAGGCATGGCATCGCAGTCAGCGGGGCCTTTTGAGGGCAGGGAGGAGACCAGGTTCTCCTCTTTCGCCGAAGTATGAAAGAATGCCATTTTCATGCCGATTTCCCGGCGGCCCGGTATGATTGTTCTTCGTTCTTAAATTCTCTCAGGAGTAACGGATGCGTCAGAAGGCATTGGTCCTGCTATGGATTCTTGCAAGCATTGTGGGTTTAGGTGGCTGTGGCAAGAACTCGAGTCACTATGTTTACGCGGCGATTCCGGCCGCAAGCCAATTGGCGGTCTTCCGCGAAGACCCGTACTCGGGAGTGCTCACGCAGCTTTCGACCAGCCCCTATACGGTGGGCAGTGGCGCTCAGTCCGTGGTCATCCATCCTTCAGGAAAATATTTGTACGTGGCGAATTCAGGGCAGGGGGAAAACGACGTTTCTCTGTTCGACATCAACAGCGACGGTACTGTGACCGAAGTATACCCAAGGGCTCCGGTGGGAACCTTGCCGTTTCTGCTGGCGATGGACCCTGCGGGAAGCTATTTATATGTCGCGAACGCCTTATCGAATAACATTTCTGTTTTCTCGATCGCCGGCGGCAGTGGCGCCTTGACCCCGGTCACCGGATCTCCATTTCAGATCAATCTCTCCCCCAAAAGCATGCAGTTGGCGCCGTCGGGGAATTTTCTCTACGTGAGCGCCCCGAGTTCCCCTACCGGAGTCATCGCCGTATTCGGTGTGACTGCCGGGGTACTTTCCTCCAGTCCAGTTGGCCTCACGAGCACCGCGGATACCGATCCTTCCGACATCGCCATCAACCCCGCCGGCTCCTACCTCTACACCGCCAACTCGACCACCAGTTCGATATCCATTTACTCGATCGCTGCCTCCGGCGTCTTGACCGAGGTCCCTCAGTCTCCCCTGGCGGATAACTATAAGAGTCCGGTTGCGCTCATCGTGGATGCTACGGGGAGCTACCTCTATGTGGCCAACCAGGGATCCGACAACATTGCGACCTATTCGATTACGGCCGGTACTGGATTTCCGGTAGTAATCACGGATTCGCCGTTCGGCTCCGAAAATCAGCCGAGTTTTCTCGCGGCAGATCCGAATGGAAAATACTTGTTTGTTGGGAATCAGACCGGATCCGCCGCCATTCAAGCGTTCGGGGTCAGCAGCGGGAGTCTGAACTCCATCGCAAGTTACTCCGTGGGGAACTCCCCAACTTCGATTGCGGTATTGCCATAGCTGGGGTCAACCGATCCGCGGATGATTCTTTGGTGGGCGTTGCTTGTGTGCGAGGGACGATGTCATCCGTTCCTCTGTTTCCTTAGCCGGGACAAAGAAAAGTCGTTAACTCTGCGACAATACGGACGCTGGCATCCGGCATCCCGTTACAACCAGAACGGGAGCCCCGCCATCGGATCGGGGAATGTTTTTCCGATTCGATCGCCTTGGGGTGGTTTCCGTGCCGAGACCAATGTCAGGAATGAGAACCCATGAACATCGCAAGCGCGGCAAGCGCATTCCCCAAGCATTACTACTCCCAGAAAGTTCTTTTAGAGCGGCTGCAAGATTACTGGGGCCCACAGCTTAAGAATCCTTTGTTGCTGGCGCGGCTGCACCGCAACGTGACGGTGGACGGCCGTTATCTTGCGATCCCGGCGGAACAGTATGTGGACATCAAAACCTGGGGCCAGGCCAACGACATTTGGATCAAGGTCGCGCAGGAATTGGGGGAACAGGCACTCTGTTTGGCGCTTCACAAAGCGGGGCTGCGGCCGGAGGATTTAGGAGCTTTGTTCTTTACCACGGTCACTGGAGTGGCGAGCCCTTCGATTGACGCTCTTTTGATCAATCGGATGGGACTTCCTGCCAATATTCGCCGCACGCCAATTTTCGGCCTAGGATGTGTGGCGGGCGCCGCCGGGATCGCGCGCTCTTACGACTACGTTCGTGCTTATCCTTCGCAGGCGGCGGCTTTGGTCTCCGTGGAGCTTTGTTCGCTTACTCTGCAGCGCGAGGATCTTTCGGTAGCGAACCTTATCTCATCTGGACTGTTCGCCGACGGCGCTGCCGCGGTGATTGTCACCGGCGAGAAGTTTGAGTCTTCCCAGCCCGAAGTCTCCGGGCCTAAGATCCTTGCCACTCGCTCAATTTTTTATCCAGCCACGGAAGAAATGATGGGCTGGAATATTTCCGAGAAGGGATTCCGCATCATTCTTTCCACCGAGGTTCCAAATCTGATTCGGAAAAACCTGGGACGCGACGTTGACGCCTTTCTAGCAGACAATGGCCACCGGCGAAGCGACCTTAAGAGCTTTGTTCTGCATACCGGTGGGCCCAAGGTGCTTGACGCCTCAGCTGCCGCGTTAGATTTGCACAACGGAGAACTGGACGCTTCCTGGGATTGCCTGCGGAAAGTGGGAAATCTTTCTTCTGCTTCCGTCCTTTGCGTGCTCGAAGACGTGATGCAGAATCGGCGTCCGGAGCCGGGTTCGCTGGGCCTGCTCGCCGCCATGGGACCGGGCTTTTGCTCTGAGCTTCTACTGCTGCAGTGGTGAGGTCAGGGGATTGATGGAAGAGAACGATCGGGCGGCGCAGCGTTGGCGTCGCGTCGGGACGCCATTGCTGGCTGCAGCTTTGTTTTTCACCACTGCCAGCATGGCCGCCGCGGCGCAGGAAATTGCCTTACAAATGGATCCTAAGCGCAGCACAATCAATTTCACGCTCGCTGACGTGCTCCACACAGTTCGCGGGACGTTTCAGCTCAAGCGGGGGGATCTGCACCTTGACCCGGTGTCGGGCAAGCTCAGGGGGGAAATCGTAGTGGATGCGAAAAGTGGCGTGAGCGGCAACGCAATGCGGGACCGGAAAATGCATCGTGAGGTGCTGGAGAGTGATCGTTACCCGGAAATTGTGTTCCGCCCGGATCGCGTCGAGGGCACTGTGTCGTTGTCGGGACAGTCCTCAATCTACATTGATGGAATTTTTTCGATCCACGGCAAGGAACATGAACGGAGGGTCCCGGCGGAGGTCAAGACCGGCCCCGGGGATTGGACCGCGACCCTACATTTCGCGGTGCCCTACGCCATGTGGGGGATGAAGAATCCGAGCACTTTGTTTCTGAAAGTCAGCGAGTCGGTGGACATAGACTTGACCACCTCGGGAAACCTCACTCGGCCGTGAAGGGATTGGCTGCGTTGCTCAAAATCCATCCAGCGGCGAAATTCCTCTCCCTTCGACGCATTCGTAGCATCGTCCGGCGGCCAGGTTCGTGAACTCTTCTGTCCTGCCGCTCGGCCAGGTGACCTCTGCGCGCTCGACCCGGTCGCGCTTTTCCAGGCCGAATGTGACCGGCAGTTCGGATTGCGACAGATAGCTGGAACCGCTCTTCACCATGCGCCACTGGCTTAAGCCGCCCGAGACGACGCGGACCCTAGCTCCGATTCCATCGCGATTTGATTTGGTTCCGACAAGCCGAAAACGAATGCTGCGATTACCGGATCGTTGGTCGTTCCGGTACAAGTGGGCAGCCCCGTTGTTCGTGGTCAGGAGGATGTCGAGATCGCCATCGCGATCGAAGTCTCCGTAGGCGAGGCCACGACCCACCTTGGGCTGCTCGAAGCCTCCGCCGAGTTCGTTGGCGACATCGTGAAACTTGTCTCGTCCATCGTTGAGAAACAGAAGCGGCGGCTGGGCGTAGCCCACGTTGCCGCGAATATTGCGTACGGTCTCATCGATGTGTCCGTTGGCCACCGCAAGATCGAGCCAACCGTCCAGATTCGCGTCGAGAAAAGCACATCCGAATCCCAGACTATTCTTGGAGGCAATGCCCACGCCTGATTGCGCGGCCACGTCTTCATAGGATTTTCCACTGAACTGATACAGGCCAGTCATCTCGTTGTCGAAGTTTGTGATGGCCACGCCCAATCGGCCGGAGTTTGTGAAATCCGCAACATCCACCCCCATACCCGCGCGGGCCTTACCTTCGCTGCTGAAGGCCAATCCAAACTCGACAGCCCTGTCTTTAAAAGTTCCGTTGCGCTGATTCCGGTACAGCTTATTGGGCTGGGTGTCATTGGCTACCAGCAGGTCGAGCCAACCATCCTGATCGTCATCGAGCATGGCGACCCCAAGAGATTTTGAACTGCTGTCGAAAATGCCGCTGGAGGCGGTGACGTCCTCGAAGGTTCCATTCCCGCGATTATGAAACAACCAGCAAGTCTCACCGCGATACGCCTCGGGGGTGCAATAGGATTTGTGTTTGCCGTCAAGGCTGCAAAATACGTCGTGCTCCGGCGACCACTTCACATAGTTGCAAACAAAAAGATCGAGCAGGCCATCGCGGTCGTAATCGAACCAGAGAGCGGAGGTGCTGAAGGCTTGCCGCTTGCCGAAACCACTGGCCTCGGTTAGGTCAACGAAGGTTCCTTTGCCGGTATTGTGAAATAACCGGTTTTGTCCCACGCAGGTGATGAGAATGTCGGGGAAGCCGTCATTGTCATAGTCACCCACCGCCACCCCCATGCCGTACATCTCTATCTCTAATCCCGAGCGCGAAGTGACGTCAGTAAAGGTGCCGTTTCCATTGTTGTGATAGAGACGCAGCGTGGAGCGCTGCTTCTTGTGGCCGGGCCAATCCATTCCATTGACCAGAAGAATGTCTTGCCAGCCGTCGCGGTCGTAGTCGAGGAAAGCGCATCCGGAACCCATCGTTTCGGGTAGGAATTTTCCGCCAAAGGCGCCGCTATTGTGCTGGAAGGGAATGCCCGCACTGGAGGTTACGTCGGCCAATCGAAAACCGGGCGAAGGCGCGGCCCCGGTTCGAGCGCTCAGGGCGCGGAACAGCGGCAACTGGGCAACCGACGCCAGCCCCGCCAAGTTACGCAGAAAAGATCTGCGATTCACCGAACGTTCACCAACCCGGCGCGAATGGCATAAACCACAAGCTCTGCAGTCTTGTGAATATCGAGAGCATTCATGATATTGGCACGATGAACGGCAACCGTGTTTGCGCTGAGCTGAAGGGCCGATGCAATCTCTTTGTTCGATTTACCATCCACGATCATCTGGAGCACTTCGAGTTCGCGGGGGGTCAGTCCACCGCTGCGTTCGCCTTTGAGCATGGAGTGCTGCTCGATCTGGGGATCGAATACTGTTTCTCCGCGGGCCACACGCCTCACGGCCGGTCCGAGTTCCAGGCTCATCGCATTCTTCAGAATGTATCCCTTGGCGCCGGCTTCGATAGCCTGCCGTACCCAGGTACTCTCGGAATGCATGCTGAGCATGAGAACCGCCGTGTTCGGCAGCTCTTCAAGAATTCGACGCGTGGCATCAAGGCCGTTTGTCTTGGGCAAAGCGCAGTCCATGACCACGACCCGCGGCAGCAGAACGTGCGCCAGGCGGATTGCCTCATCTCCGTCACCGGCTTCGCCGACTACTTTGATGTCGGGCTCGTCTTCCAACATGCGCCGAAAACCACGCCGTACTAATCCGTGGTCATCAACCAGCAATACCGTGATCTTTTCTGTCATGAGGATTGGTCTCACCGTCAAAGACTTGTATCTTGTCGCGTGGAGCGGTCAGGCGCAACTTTGTCCCACCTGCGGAGGGTATCGAAAATACGATTCGTCCGCCCATCAGCTCCGCGCGTTCGCGCATCGCGACGAGGCCGATTCCCTGCCTGGCGGGCTGCCCGTTAAAGCCGGCACCGTGATCTTCTACCTCCAATTCCAGCTGCGAAGGCAGGAAGCGTAACCGCACCCAAGCCTGCTTCGCTCCGGAGTGCCGCGCCACATTGTTCAATGCCTCCTGCAGCACGCGGTAGATTTGTACTGCCGCACCCGCGTCGACCGCAAAAGGATTCCCCTCCTTCCGGTAGGATATGGCAATTCCAGTTTGTCGTTCTACCGTGGGGATGTACCAGTCGAGAGTGCTCTCGAGCCCGGCTTCATCGAGCATCACGGGATGCAGTGCCTGCGACAGGCTTCTGACCCGGTCCAGGGTATCCTGAGCGATCTGCCGAACTTCCTGCAGATCCGTACGCAACGATGAGCCTTCGGGAGCGTGCGCCCCGGCGCGGCCCAGCATCGCTCCCATGGCGGTTAAGATTTGGCCAAATTCATCATGCAACTCTCGCGAAATATAGCGTAGCGTCGACTCCTGCGTAGCGATTAGCTTCTGTGCCAGTTCGCTGCGACGTTCCGACAGTTCGGCCATGCGCGCGAACAGCCGCCGGTTCCACCGAATCATGGAGAATCCAGTCAGCAGAATCGCGGCCAGCGTCGCGGCCAGAAATACGTAGACTTGACGCTGTACGCGGTCATAAATCTGAATGATGCGCTCCGCCGCCTGTTCTTCACTTTCGCTGTTCTGTACCAGGAAGCGGGCCACGGTCGTGCTGAGCGCTGCCTGCCGCGCCTGCAGCGAAAGTTGGATTTGTGTCCTCGCATCTTTCTCCCGCCCGGCTCCGGCGAGTGCAAACACGCGGTCCACCGCGTCCCAGAACTGCGCGAGCGATGCGCTTAAAGAAGCACTCTGCTCGGTGGTGCGGCCGGCCGGGGCGAGTCCGGCTTCCAGGTGCATGGCATCGTCCAAATCAGTGCGGATGCGCTGGAACTGCGCGGACCATGCCGTGAGCGGATAGGGCTCGTCGTTGTCAATCATATCGCGCATGGCGACCGCAAGCAGATTCAAGTCATTCTGTATGCGCAACAGTTGCAGGGAATCCTTGCGGTTGCGATCAATCAGCTCAGACTGAAGCTTGCGCAAACCTGACACTTGCCAGGTGATGTAAGCGGAATAGGCGACGACGGCGGCGAGCGTGATGGCCAAGCCAAGCAACAAGCCTGGGGTTGGAGAACGCTCCGGCGAAGGCGGGCGGGCCACGCCCCGAGGATACAACGGCTGGCCGCGCTATGTCACAATGCGGTAGTCGCAATGCAGTAATAATGAAGCGAATCGAGGTCGATCGGAGTCCAACCATAGATTGAGTACTGATCCCAAGCCAACCCAAAAGCCACCCAAAGTCGAGAGGCTGCGCGCCATTCTGCCGGAGGTCTGGAGGCTGATGCGGCCGCGGCGGTGGCTGCTCGCGGTTGGCTTTGGGTTGATGATCCTCAACCGCGTTGCTGCGCTGGTGTTGCCTTACTCTACCAAATTCCTGATTGACACAGTCATCAACAAGCATCACATGGACAAACTGCGGCCGCTCGTGCTCGTTGTGTTGACGGCTACCCTGGTGCAGGGGGTTACTTCGTTTTCGTTAACCCAGTTGTTGTCGAAGGCGGCACAGCGTCTCATTACGGAGTTGCGCCAACAGGTGCAGGTCCACATTTCCCGCCTGCCGGTTGCTTTTTACGACGTGAATAAGACCGGCAGTCTGGTGTCCCGCATCATGAGCGATGTTGAAGGCGTGCGTAACCTGCTGGGGACCGGTCTTGTGGACTTCGTCGGGGGTCTGGTGACCTCCGGAATTGCGCTGGTGTTGTTGCTCCGCACCAGTGTGCAGATGACACTGATCGCGGTGGGATCGCTGGCGTGCTTCGGGATCGCGCTCAATAAGGCGTTCGGAACCATCCGGCCGATCTTCCGGGAGCGAGGCAAGATCAATGCCGAGGTAACCGGCCGCCTCACGGAATCCTTGGGTGGAGTGCGCGTGATCAAGGGCTATCACGCCGAACAGCGCGAGGAAGCAGTCTTTGCGACCGGCGTTCGGCGACTGCTCGATAACGTGATGCGCACCCTGACCGCAACGTCGGTGATGAGCCTTTCCGCCAGCGTGCTGCTCGGAGTGGTGGGCGCGGTCACCATGTATGTAGGCGCCCACCAGATCTCGTCGGGTACGCTTACGGTCGGAGGATTTGTCTCCTACACCTTGCTGCTGGGTTTTCTGGTTGCGCCCATCATGCAGATCGTTTCCATCGGAACCCAGCTTACCGAAGCGCTGGCCGGTCTCGAACGGACGCAGGAAATCATGCGCGAGCGGCCGGAGGACCAGGATCCCAGGCGCTCCACGGTTCTGCGGGACATCGTGGGACGCATCGAGTTTGATCATGTGAGTTTTACTTATGATGGAGTTCACGACGTGCTGCGTGACATTTCATTCCGCGCCGATCCCGGCACGGTGACGGCTTTGGTGGGCTCTTCTGGTTCGGGCAAATCCACCACGATCGGTCTGATCTCGGCTTTCTATGTGCCCACCAAAGGCCAGATTTTGCTGGATGGCATAGACCTCAGCACGGTTCGCCTCGACTCTTACCGCACTCGCCTGGGAGTCGTGCTTCAGGAATCGTTTCTTTTTGACGGAACGATTCGGGAGAACGTTAGGTTTTCACGTCCCCATGCTACGGAAGAAGAAATCCTGCGCGCCTGCCGGATCGCGCGAGTCGACGAATTTGCAGAGACGTTCACCGACAAGTACGAAACCATAGTCGGAGAGCGCGGTGTCAAGCTTTCCGGCGGCCAGCGGCAGCGGATTTCCATTGCTCGCGCCATTCTGGCGGAGCCGCGCATCTTGATCCTCGATGAGGCAACCTCCAGCCTGGACTCCGAATCCGAGCAGATGATCCAGCAAGGACTGTTCTACCTGATGAAAGGCCGCACTACCTTTGTGATTGCGCACCGACTTTCGACCATCCGCCGTGCGGATCAGATTCTGGTGATGGAGCAGGGAGAGATTGTAGAGCGGGGCACGCAGCAGCAGCTCTATGCCGCAAGGGGCCGCTATTACGACCTGTACACCAGACAGCATGGCGTGGAGGAGAATCTGTTTCTCGCGCCCGGCGAAGGAGACGTGCGCGAGATCGACACGCATGGAAACGGCAGCTCCGGGCAAGCGCAGCACGGCGATGGAAAATCGGCGGACGCATTGCGTGTTCTCAAGGGCGAGGTTCGATAGCGAATGAGTAGCGCGGGCAACTCCCGGCCGAATGGCGCTCCGGCAAGTCATACTGCAGCCGTCCTTGCCCCGGCCATGATGGCCCCGGCAATTCGCGCGGAGCAGCTCTGCCGCCACTATCGCATGGGGGAGGCGGTGATCCGCGCCGTCGATGGCGTGACTTTGGAAGTGCGCACGGGAGAATTTGTAGCGCTCCTCGGTAGTTCCGGTTCCGGCAAATCTTCGATATTAAATCTCATCGCCGGATTGGATCGTCCCACAGCGGGCAGCGTTGTCGTTCATGGTCGCAATCTCGCCAATCTTTCCCGCGAAGATCTTGCGCGATATCGCTTGCGCGCCGTTGGAATGGTCTTCCAGTCGTTCAATCTGATCCCCAGTATGACGCTCGCGGAAAATGTGGAATTGCCCATGCGCTTTGCGGAGGTCGAGCGTGGAAGACGGAACCACCTGGCCCGCGAAGCGCTCACCCGAGTTGGCCTGCAAACGCGCATGAGCCATCGCCCCAGCGAGCTTTCCGGCGGGGAGCAGCAACGGGCTGCGCTGGCCCGGGCGCTCATCAACCGCCCTCAGCTCCTGCTCGCCGACGAACCGACTGGCAATCTCGACAGCCATACGGGTACGGAGATCTTGAATATGGTCCGCGAGTTTAACCAGCAATTGGGGATGACCGTCGTGATGGTAACCCACGAGCGAGCCCTGGCGGAACGCTACGCCCAGCGCCTTATCTTTCTGGCAGATGGCAAGCTGGTTAGCGATGAAGCGAACCCAGCCTTCGCCGCAGCTGGCGAAACGAAGGAAGAACGACGATGAAGCTTCCTGACCTGGCCGAACTCGCGGTGCGCAACTTGCGCGAATCGGTGCTGCGAAATTCGCTCACCACGATTGGCATTTCCGTGGGTGTGGCTTCGCTCGTCGCCATGCTCTCTCTGGGCATCGGACTGCAACAGCTCGCCTCCCGTCGCCTGATGAAGTCCGGGTTGTTCGATACCGTTGTCGTTACATCCCGGCGTGACTTGCGAAACTTTAACCGCGATCAAGAACGCAGTGGGCCGCCACCTGGCGAAAGTCGCGTTCTCGACGAAGCAACGCGTCAGGCGATCGAGCACCTGCCCAACGTGCTCGAGGCTTATCCTGATATCCGCTTCATCACCGAGTTGCGCTACGAGGATAAACCGCACCTGACGATGGTTGCTGCGCTGCCTACTTCCGCGCAGTCGAACGATGCATTCGAAGCACTGCAGGGGCGCTTCTTTTCCTCCGATACAGCTCCAGAAGTGGTCCTTCAGAAAACTTTCGCCGAAGAATTGCTGGGTCGGGCGCCGCAGGCTGGGCTCGACGAAACCAAGGTGGCGGAATTGGCTGCTCCGCTTCTGGGCAAGGAACTGATGATGCGTTATGCGCAGCGCCAATCGGCCCCAGCCGAGTCTTCCTCCGCCGGAAAAGCCAGCGCAGCGGAGGACCCGGGCTTGGCGAGCGCTGCTTACTCCGTGGTCTCGCGCGAGCTGAAGCTGAAAATTGTTGGCGTCGCCGATCTGGATCCTGAAAGTATGCGAGGGCCGGCAAGGGCTCGAGTCTTTCTTCCGCTCAAACTGGCGGAGAGCCTGCACGTAATGCAGCCATCCGATCTGCGTGAGGTTTCGCGTGCTCCTGGCGATCAGCCGGTATATTCCTCGGTAAGCGTACGGGTTAAAAAGCCGGGCGACGTGCAGACGGTAGAAGACTCGATCAAGAAAATGGGCTTCAACACCTTCTCGATCCTCGATGCCAGTCGGAGCATCCAGCAGTTCTTCAAGGTGCTGGATGTTTTTCTGGGAATCTTCGGCAGCCTTGCCCTGGCGGTGGCTTTCATCGGAATCGTAAATACCCTGGTGATGGCGATCCTCGAACGCCGCCGCGAGATTGGCATTATGAAAGCGATCGGCGCCAGCGATGGTGACGTGAAGAGACTTTTCTTCGCGGAGGCCGGCGCCATGGGCATCCTCGGAGGCATCGTCGGGGTCGCTCTCGGTTGGGCGATCGGGCAGGTCATCAACCTTGGAACCAACATGTATCTCAAGCGCCAGTCTTTTCCACCGGAGCATTTCTGGTCCGTGCCATGGTGGCTGGTAGGGTTCGCCATTTTGTTTTCTTTTCTGGTCAGTCTGGCAGCGGGCCTCTACCCGGCGGGCCGCGCCGCACGATTGGATCCGGTGCAGGCCTTGCGCTACGAGTAAACTCTAGCGATGCCTCGCTGTTTCCAGGTGATCGTTCTACTCGTGACTTTGATCTTCCGGTTTGCTGCGCATGCCCAGAGCCGGATCGATTGCAACGCGCTGAACAGCAAAATTCTCAAACATGCGGTGCACTACTGCGTCTACCTTCCGGCTCGCTACGACGCCGGGCGAACGAAGAGTCCTGCACCGCACTACCCGATACTTTATTTTCTTCACGGACTCGGTGACAACGAACAAACGCTATTCAACAGCGGGGGATGGACGTTGCTCGACGATCTTCGCCAGCAACGCAAGGTTGGCGATTATCTCATCGTTGCTCCCGAAGGCAGAGGTAGTTTCTATATCAATTCCGCGGACGGTTCCGTCCGCTATAGCGATTTCTTCCTGCAGGAGTTCATCCCTCACATTGAGAGTAAGTATCGCGTCAGCAGCGGTCGTAAAAATAGAGCGATCAGTGGCATCTCCATGGGCGGCTACGGTGCTCTTCGCTTCGCCTTGGGCCATCCAGAGGTATTTTCCGCGGTCAGCGCGCAGAGCGCTGCGCTGATCACGGAGTCTCCCCAGGAGCTGGACAACGCTAACCGCTCCGGGGCTCCGCTGGGGAAAGTGCTGGCGGCAGTGTTTGGAAACCCGATCGACGCTGCTCACTGGAGAGACAATAGCCCGTTTGCGCTGGCCCAGAGGAATGCCGCTGCACTGCGAAAGGTCGCTATCTATTTCAATTGTGGTCAGGACGACAACTACGGCTTCGAAAAAGGCGCGGCCGCGCTAGACGAACAACTGACGAGAGAGGACGTGAAGCATATTTACCGATCTTATCCGGGCGATCATAGCCTGGCTTATTTTCTCTCTCACTTTGAGGAAGTGCTCACCTTTCATTCCCAGGCATTCGGTCTTGCGCAATAAACAATTGGCGCCCGGGAGCCGTTCACTTCGAAATTGAAAGAGTAATCACAGACTTGTATTTGTCAGGCGACGATGGGGCGGAAGAATCCGGCCCAGTGCAATTCGTGCTCGCGGTTTCGGCTGCCGCCTTGCTTTCCCGCGTTGAAGCCGGCGGGTGGGTGGATGCACAGGTGGTGCCAACACCCTGGATGGAGGAAATCATCGGGCCCTGAGCAGGGGTTGTGCGGGGGTAGGCGACAGCGCGCTTGTGCGAGGTGGTCGGAACGGCGCGAGCGTGCACCTGCGACGGTTTTCCGGAAGCCGGTTGCGGAAGCTGCCCGGCAATCTTCTGCATGCTTTGGTTGAATACCGAACCCAACGCCGATCCAGCTTTGACCGTGGCCGTGCCGGTGCTTCCGTTCAGCAACACCGATTCCGCCGCGGCTTGGGCAAAAGCGCAGGGCCCGAGGAAAGCAAGTGCCAGAGTGAGAGTAAGCGTACAGAAAATGCGTGGTTTCATCAGCAACTCCTCGCCCTCGACCGAGAACTCTAGCCCAGAACAGGCCCACAAGCAAGACAGCGCAAGAAAAAACGGCGCCGGTTCAAAGATTCGATCTCGCGCCGGGAAGAGTTGGTTATGTTTGCGATCGTCAATTTGACGATGCTGCCTGACACAAAAGTGGGCGCCACGCAACAATCTTATCTCGCGTTCGCTATTGCAAAATGCTTTGCCACTGCAAAATGCAGGGGTCCAGAAGTGCTGTTCCTTTCGAGGTTCACGCGCAAGTCCATGTCCTGCAATGCTCGTGTTTTCAAACCAATTTGCCCTCCAAATGCATCCGCCAAGATCGAAGCCGACGCCAACGATGCGCAGTACATCCCAGCGCCAGGGTCGAAACCGAGAGGAGGGGTTATGTCCATCCTGTTTGTTCTGCTGATGTTCCTGCTGGTCATCAGCGTCAGATCTTTCGTGGAACCGAAGAGTCAGCCTGCATTGGAGCCGGAAAGTATGGCCAAGCCGCAGCCGCCGCTGGTGAAGCGCGAGTACGGCTTCGAAATTCCACAGGGATACTGCTTTCACCTTGGCCACACCTGGGTCATGAAGGAAGGCGCTGACGACGCGCGAGTTGGAGTGGACCAGTTTGTGACCAACCTGCTAGGGAAGATCGATCACATCGACGTATGCGGAGCCAACCGCTGGGTTCGTCAGGGACAGAAGCTCATCTCGCTAACCTGCCATGGCACCACCGTAGATCTCGTGTCTCCAGTGGAAGGCGTGGTCATGGCAATCAACAACGATGCGTTGAACGAGCCGAGCCTGGTCGCCAGCGATCCCTATCAGAACGGCTGGATCGCAGTTGTCAGAGCTCCCGATCTGAAGATGAATGAGCGAAATCTGATCCAGGGATCGATGGTGGCGCCCTGGATGCAAAACAACCTAACCCGGCTGAATTCGATGTTATCTGGACCGTCACCAGCACTGGCACAGGATGGCGGGGGCCCAGTCAGCGGGTTGCTGACCCGCCTTACTCCGGAGTTGCGGGAAAGGGTAGTCAAGGAATTCCTCTTGTCGTAGCCACCGTGCACCGGAAAGGAGAGAAGTCATGGCAACCGCACAAGCAATCCTGGTAGACATCACGAAGTGCATCGGATGCCGGAGTTGCGAGCAAGCCTGCAAACAAATCCACGGATTTCCCCAGGATACCGAGGGGAAGCTTTCCCCCACAGCGCTGACGGTAGTGGAAGAGCGCGGCGATCGCTTCGTGCGACGGATGTGCATGCATTGTCAGGATCCGGCCTGCGCTTCGGCGTGCCTGGTAGGTGCGCTCAAGAAGCAGCCATCCGGTCCGGTCACTTATGACGCGTCGAAATGCATCGGATGCCGATATTGTTTGGTGGCGTGTCCGTTCAGCGTTCCCCGTTACGAGTGGACGAAGCTGGTGCCTTACGTGAAGAAATGCGATTTTTGCGCTGCGCGCCAGGCGAACGGACAGCCGCCGGCCTGCGTGGAGGCTTGCCCCGTGCAGGCTTCGATCACGGCGAGTCGCGAAGAGATCCTGGACGAGGCGCAACGTCGCATCCTGAGTGACTCGAAATATGTAAGGCACATCTACGGCAGCGACGAAGCTGGCGGGACGTCGGTATTTTTTATCTCCGATGTGCCCTTCGAAAAGCTGGGTTTTGCGGCTCCGCCCAAACAGGACATGCCGATCCTGACGGCGAGTGCATTGGGCGACGGGCCTACGGTGATCCTGGTCGGCGGCGCCTTGCTCTCTGGCTTGTATTGGATCACGCAACGCCGGACTCAGGTCGCGCTGGCCGAAGCCCGCGAGAAATCTGAAAAGGAAAGGGGTTGAGCCATGACCACCACAAGATTTCCAAGAATCACTTTCTGGCGCACCATCGTGGCACTGATCTTCGCCGCGGGAATTTATTCGATGTATGCCCGGTTCGCTCTGGGCTTTCAAGCGGCAACCAACCTCACTGATCCCCAGCCCTGGGGTCTATGGGTTGGGCTGGGGACATTGTGCGGCGTCGGTCTATCGGCGGGAGGGTTTGCGATCGCTGCCGCCGTTTATCTGCTGGGGCTTGAGCGTTATCGACCGATCCTGCGCACGGCCGTGCTCATCTCCTTCCTGGGATATTCCACGGTAATCATCGGAATGATGTATGAGCTCGGAATTCCCTGGCGAATCTGGCATCCCATCTTCATGTGGAACCGGCACTCGGTGCTGTTTGAAGTTTCTTGGTGCGTGATGCTTTACACCACAGTGCTGGCGCTTGAGTTTTCTCCGGCGCTGGTGGAAAAGATACCGTGGTTCAGCGTGCGTGAGCTGTACTTGCGCTGGCACCACAGCCTATTGATCGCGCTTGTGCTGGCAGGCACTCTGCTCTCCTCGATGCATCAATCGTTTCTCGGCGGTCTTTACTTGATTACCAAAGGAAAGCTTGATCCGCTTTGGTACTCACCTTACCTGACCACGATGTTTTACCTGTCCGCGATTCCAGCGGGATTGTCCTTGACCATCATGGCAATCTATCTCTGCGTGCGCTCGCTGAATGTTCGGGTCGATAGGAACATCCTGAGCGATGTGAGCCGGGTGATTGCTCCGCTGCTGGCAATCTATGGCGTGTTTCGCGCTGTCGATCTGATCAACCGCGATGCGACACAATATCTGTGGATGTGGCGCGAGGCAACAGGTTTGTTCTGGCTGGAGATTGCGCTGCTGGTAGTTGCGCCTCTGATCCTGCTGAGCATGGAGAAGGTGCGCAACAACCCAAAGTCGCTGTATTTGACCTGCAGCGTGGTGGTCATGGGATTCATGACGAACCGGCTGAACGTCTCCATTACCGGACTGCAAGCCAGTTCGGCCGCCTACTACATACCGAAGTGGACGGAGTTCGCGGCGACTCTGGCAACGATCGCGGCTGCGGTAGTGGCCTTTTATTATGCGATTCTCTATCTGGATATACTGCCCAAGAACGCACCCCGGCAGCGGTCGATGGTTCTGGGTGCTCCTGGCAAAGCGTAGATCCAGAGTTTCGAATAAGGCCCCGGGCGATGAGCCCGGGGCTTCTTGTTTGGGTATTCCTTCGCACTGACTGGGTCGATTGGAATTATCGGGTTAGCGCAATAAAATCGCCGCAGAATCCACATGACAAAGGACTTAGTCATTATGCCCCGCGAAACGAGAATGTTGTTCTCGTTAGGCCGGTAGAATTCATCGATCAAGGGCCTTGGGACCAGAGCAGAGGAAAGAGGGAACCACAAATTCGCAGGGTGAAGTGGGGCAAGATTTGAGTTGGGAGAGGTGGCGATCGAGTGGAAGGAACTGGCGAAGGCGCGGAGCCAGGGGAGCAGAGACACAGGATTCTGGCAAGCTGTCGAGAAGCTGCTGTGGTTGGATAGATGAAGCAGCGATCTTGAGGCCTACGGCGGAGAAAAGAGCGTCGAGGTCGTCGGTGACACGTTGATAGAGGCGGTCCAGTTGACACCGTTTGTCCTGGGGAGATGGCGATCGCCGGGAAAGGGCTGGAGAGGACCAGCAGTGAGCGGAGCATAGATACGCTCGAATAGCTTCAGGAAGAGCACGCAAAGGGAATAGCCTTTGTTGCCCAATCGGTAACGACGGGAGCGCCGGAGTTTTTCCACCAGGCCTTTGGGCTCGGAGTTTGGAAAGATCGTAGCGCAGGGAAGCCAGCGAGTATTGGGAGGGAGGCAGGCGGAGAGCGTCCAAAACGTGCGGGTAGAGATCGGCAGTGGTGAAAGCAGAGCCGGCAGCGATGTTGGCGAAGCGTACCAGAGCATGCATGAGGGCGAGTTGCCGAGGGTGGTCGAGCTTCAGGCCAGGGATTCGCTTTCCGTTGGTCGAGGTGGTGGGCTTAGCCAGTTTTTGGAGTTGGCCGCGATCGATAAAAGTTTCGAGGATGTCTTGCTGGGCGTCGTGGTAGTGGTCAATGAAACCGGGTCGTGGTCGATGCCAGCAGGCCGAGCGGGTTCTACATCGAGTACGTGAAATCTCCCGAACTGGCTGAACGGATTGCGATGATGCGGGCGATGCTCAAGTCGGCTTTAGCGGTTCATAAGCCCTGGATCCTGACTGGCGATGACAACCTGAATCTAGGGCACCCTTCGGGAACGTGCCGGTTCGGCAACGATCCGGCGACGAGCGTTCTGGACCCCAACAATAAAGTTTGGGATGTTGGGAACCTTTACGTGGCCGATGCGTCGTTCTTTCCGTCGAGCGGAGGATCGAACCCGGCCCTTACGGTTGCCGCCAACGCGCTTCGCCTCGCCGATACGATCGCAAATCAAGTCGCACGGGTGTGATTACTGGCAAAGGCGATAGCAACGATAGAGTTGAGAAACCTCAGCGGCTCAAGCTGGTCGGTTTCAGCGCTTAAATCGCGGCCCTGAAAGCGCCGCGCCACCCAAAAGCTGGGAGCGAGAGCGAGCGTTGAGAGCGCCCCGCCCAAATTGTGGACATGCGGGTTACGATGGGCCGCCAGCGAACAGCAGGTTTCTCGTCTGCGCCGTCGCTGGCGTTCCGACTCCGGTCCCAATGACAAGGCGGTGGTGGTGTCGGGAAAAAACAGTGTGCCAACCCCCGTCCTCGGAATTGCTAATCGGCCACTTTTTTCTTGAGCCGGCGCAGTAGGGACGTGGGATGGATGCCGAGGATCCGAGCCGCTTGCGTTTTGTTATTGCCGGTGGCGGCCAGAACTTGTTCGATGTAGTTATCTTCCAAGGCGTGCAGACTGAGGAACTGATCTCCGGTGGGAGAAATGTCGTCATCGGAGAAGGCTTCTGCCGCGTGCTTTTCGAGGCGCTGGTCGCGAATTTCTTCGGGAAGATGATTGGCGTCGATCTCACCTTGCGCAGTCAAAATCATGGTGCGTTCAAGCACATTTCTGAGCTCGCGGATGTTGCCGGGCCAAGGATATTGCTCCAACAGATCGGCCGCAGGCGGCGTAAATCCGGTAAAGTTCTTTTTCAATTCCCGATTGAGCTGCTGCAGGATTTCAAGCGCCAGAGGAACAATATCTTCCTGGCGCTCACGCAGCGGAGGAATGTAGAGCTGCACCACGTTGATGCGGTAGTAGAGGTCCTCGCGAAACTTGCCATGGCTGACGGCGCTTCTTAGTTGTTCGTTCGTGGCCGCGATCAGGCGGATGTTGACCTTGATGGTGCTGGTCCCGCCAAGCCGCATGAACGTCCCTTCCTCAAGCACTCGTAGAATCTTGGCCTGCACGCTGAGTGACATATTTCCGATTTCGTCCAGGAAGACGGTGCCACCACTGGCGCGCTCAAGTAGTCCTTCCTTGCGGCGCCGGGCGTCGGTAAAGGCCCCGGGTTCGTAGCCAAAAAGCTCACTTTCCAGCAGAGCATCGGGCAGGGCAGCGCAATTGATCTCCAGCAGCGGCATGGAGGCTCGAGGGCTGGCGTAGTGGATCGCTTTCGCGAGCACGCCTTTGCCGGTGCCGCTCTCGCCCTGAACCAGAAGAGTGGTGTGGTCAGATTCCGCGGCTTTGCGGGCCACCTCCAGCATTTTGATGGTAGCTGGATTGTGGGTGACGATATGTCCAAAATCGTAGCGGCCCTGCTCCGACTCCACCGAATCGCGCACCCGCACTCGTAAAGCCATTACCTCGGCGGCGCGATGCAGAGTATTCATCATGTCATCCAGAGCGAACGGCTTGACCAGATAGTCAAAGGCGCCCAGTTTCATGGCTTCGACGGCGCGCTCCACGAGATGGTAAGCGCTCATCATGATTGCGATCGTAGTAGGGCTGGCTTGTTTGATCTGGCGCAGTACTTCGAGTCCATCGATGCCGGGGAGAACGATATCCAGCAAAATGAGATCGGGTTTTTCTTCTTGAAAGATCTTCAGGCCATCTTCGCCGGAGAGAGCGGTGAACACCTCGAATCCATCCTGCCGCAGGCCTCGCGAGATTGTCCGCAGAGTGAGTGCTTCGTCATCGATGATGAGGGCGGTGTAGGGCATGTTGACCCAGGAGCCAGAGTTTTGATCCGTCAGCTGGTGATGCCGTGTTCGGTAACCAACGGGAACTCATGAAAGGCTCTCAAACCACGAGTTCGAAATCTTTTTTGATCTGGCGTGACTCCTCCTGCCGGATGGGCAGCGTGATGGTTACGGTACTCCCTTGCTTTAATACGCTGTCGATTCGAATATCACCCTTGTTTCTTCGCACGTATGTGGCGCTGATGCTGAGGCCAAGGCCGGTACCTTTGCCGGGCTTGGTGGTGAAAAAAGGTTCAAAGACGTGGGGAAGAATATCAGGCGGGATGCCGCAGCCTGTGTCGCTAACACAAATCTCGACACTCTCCGGGGACGCAAGCTGCCTGGCGGAGATCGTGATAACACCGCCGTCGGCCGTGGCCTCCGCGGCATTGATCAGCAGATTCATCAGCACCTGCGAAAGCTGATTGGAATCGACCAGGATGTGGGGCAAATCCTCGGGCACCTGATTTTCCGCTCGTTTATTGCGCAGTGCCGGCTGTCCTTCGAGAAAGCTCAACGTATCGGCAACCAAACGATGCAGGCTGAGATTGCTCAACACGAGCGGCCCGGGGCGAGCGTAATTTACGAGGCCGCGTAAGGTGGCAGAAATTCGCTTGCTGCCCGCGATGCATTGCTCGATTTCCCAGCGCTGGTCAGGATCGCCGGCGGTTTTCAGTTCAAGTTCCAGGTGCGACAGGATGCCGAGCAGCGGATTGTTAATCCCGTGCGGCGCACCCAAGGCCAGTTGGGCGAGTGTGGAATATTTCTCGTACTCGGCAAGTTGAGCCTGAAACTGAAACTTCTCCTTGCTCAACTCGCGATCCTCGGAGAGGCAGCGAAAGATCTCTTCTTGCGCCCG
>JBEKUD010000018.1:0-55033 GCA_049515395.1 Candidatus Sulfotelmatobacter sp.
GCGATTCTCCACTTCCAGAATCGAGCGAACCCACAGGGAAAACTCCTGCCAGTCGATGTACTTATTACGAGCATCAAGCAGCCGCTGCCAAGGGATGCGGCGTGCTTCATCGTCGGCACGCTCGCGGGCGGCCCGCTGAAGTCGGGTGGTCGAGTCACGCACGGGTTGCCTTTTGGGTTCATTCAAGGTGAGTACCTCGGAGGGGACGCAGGGCTATGTGTCCCCTACTGTCGTTTCAGAGCCCGTCGCTTGGCGCCCCATTTTAGTCGATTTCGCCGATACCGGAGGCCGCTTTTTCATCGGCATTTGCCGCCTCAGTTTGCCCCTCGGTTTCCTGCGGAAAAAGGCAGGAGTCGCTACTCACTTCCAGATCGAAAACTCTCGCCCTCGATCAATGACGAACTATAGTTCCTCAATCATTTAGCGTCAAACGACAACTATGGGGTGTGCCCAAAAAGATTGGTGCTGATAAGCAGCGTGAGTCCCGCACGTTAGGTGAGGCGGTCGGTGCTGAGATTACCCGGTTGCGTGTTGATCGAGGCTGGAGCCAGTCAAAATTGGCGCACGATCTGGGATATACGGAACGCTACATCGGCCAGCTGGAACGCGGCGCCAAGAGCCCAACTCTACGAACGCTCGCCGATCTCGCCAAAGCCTTTTCCACCGAGGTTTCCACCATAATCAGAGCTGCGGAGCGGCGACATCGGGAAAAACGCTGAAGTTCACAGCAAGACAATTGTCCGAGCCGAACCATTGGCCCGCTTGCCACGCCTCGGCTTGGGCGCTTCCTGTTCTATCGCCACCACGCACGCGGGTGCGGGTGGACGTGCGCAAAACCTACGGCATCAGCACAAGCGCTCTCCCATAGCTTCCCGACTGCTGGTTGTAGGCTAATCTACAGGAAGTGTAATGCTCTCTGAAGAAGCCAAAGAAGTCGCGGAGCACCAGCGTCGCCGTTTCAACGAGCTTGTGGATGTCTTTGATCGACCACAGCCGCCAGACGTGATGGCACGTCTCCGGGAGATTGTTGCTTCAGCAGAGCTGCTTCCCGGAGCGGTGGTCTTGGATGTTGGAACCGGAGTTGGGGTTTTGATCCCGTTGATTCAGTCCTATCAGCCATCCACGGTGTTAGCTTGCGATGTGGCAGAGAAGATGTTGCAGCGTGTGCAGGACAAGTATCCGGGAATCCGTACTTACCACACCGACATCGCCTCGCTGGACTTGCCCTCGACCAGCGTGGACGCCATCTTCATGAATGGCATGTACGGCAACATCGCAGACAAGCCTGCTGCGTGCAGCAATGCGGCACGCATGCTTTGCTGCGGCGGACGGCTTGTAGTGAGCCATCCCGAAGGCAGGGCCTTCGTTGATCAACTGCGGGCCACCAGCGACCTGTTTATTGAATCACTTCCTACCAAGGAGGAGTTTGAGGCCCTCCTTGGGCCACTGGGCTTGGAAGTGATCGCGTATCGGGATGAACCCAAGCTGTATCTGATGGTGGCGCGAAAGAACTGACTGGTAACGTATGCCGCTTCGCATTGCACGTGGGCGCATCATGCGGTATCACGGGAGATTGGCGAAGACATTGGCTGTGCATTGGAGGGAGATGAGCACATGCGATTCGAAGCATTCTCCTTTGGCTCCATTCAGATTGATGGGGTCAGCTACGACCACGATGTGGTGATCGACCGCGGCCAAGTATGCAAGCGGAAGAAAAAAGCTTCCAAGAAGTTCCGTGAAGCTTTCGGACACACACCGCTGTCGTTGGAGGAAGGGATACCGTGGAAGTGTCGTCGCCTGGTGGTCGGCACCGGCACTGGTGCTCTGCCGGTGATGAACGAAGTGCAGGCTGAGGCCGAGCGTCGTAAAGTCGAATTGCTCATTATGCCCACAGAAAAAGCCATCGAATTGCTGAAGCAGAGCCCTGCCGAGACCAATGCCATCTTGCACGTGACCTGCTAAGTGTTCTGTGTTGCGACGTAATGGTATTCACAACGCTGCGGACGTTCTGCGCAAAGCTCGCCCGCTCTACAGGGAATGTGCTCAGATTCTCAACTACTTTACCAGAACATAGCAGCAGCGTGTGCATCGTCATTGCCAAGACGGTGCCGTCCGGCGATGATGCGGAAGAGGCCACAAACAGCACGGCTACCATACCCCACAGTGTATTTGAACTGAGTGCCAAGGAAGGTACTAGGTAGGGAATCGTGTGGTCGTAAGTTCTTGCGTTTACGTTGTATACCGCGCAAGATCAAGATAAGGAAAAGCACCACCAGAGGCAAGTATGCGGTATCAATGTCGCAGATGTGATCGGAGTTGGACAGATGTTCAACTTGATCTCACCTATCCGTTCGCTAAGAATGCGAAGGGGCAACGAACCTGTCCAGCGTGCGGCAACGTCCTGCACCCGGTTCCTCAGGATGCCGGAATGAGTAAGGGCAAAACGAAGCTTGGTTCGGGCCGACTGCGTGGGCGACCGAGCGCCGGACGATCGTAGTAATCAACCCCAATCAGAACACACGGAGATGCTCGATGAAGCGTTTAACGTACTTCAGTGTGATGGGCGCTGCTCTAATCGTGGGGTTCGTTACTGGCCGCCTCACACATCCGGTAAGCGTTAAGGCGGCGTCAGGATTTACTTACGTTGTCCGTATCGCCGCTCCGGGGGCCGGAAATCCGGCAACGGTGCCAACACTCTACGGCTCTCCCATCTCTATTTCATGCTCTGGCGACAATTGTTATGTCCTTACGTCGCAGGAGATCAAACTACTATCTTGAAAATCGGGATCGCGGGGCCGTAGTTTTCGCTGGATCGACGGCGACGATGAACTGCTGACGCCGCAGCTAGAGGCGAGGATGTCTACTTCGCGCGACGGGATGCAGGATCGCGGTTTCAAATCGCAGCCTATTACGCACTACAAGACGCGGGACATCAAGCCGCCGGCGCCCCCCCGGCCCCAGCCAGTGGTTGTGTCGTAGCTGCGGCAACGGTATCCTACGCAGTAAGGGGTAAGTTGATGAAGCCAACATTCGTCTGCAAAGTCCCGCGTAGCAAGGTGAATCCGGCAACGGGTTGGCCTTCGATTCGCAACATCGTGAGTGGTGGCAAGGCGCCTGATTGCATCATCTTCCGACGCTTTCTGCCGCAATTATCGCCGGGTGGATTTAGGGTGGTACTGTTCGATGACATCGAACGTTGGGAAGCGGACGGTGTGAAGGTTGTTCCGACCGCCATAGCTGGCAACAATCAACAGCGGTATGATGTCTACTTCACGGACGCCGTACAGGTCACCTACAAACCAGAAATCGTGTATCGAAACGGCGGCACGAACGTTATCTAGAACCCCAGCCGTCGCTGGAGCCAACCCCAGGGCACAGTGAATGAAAAACTATCAGATCATCATAGATCATCACTCGAACTATCTGGTAAAGGGAATGGGCAAGTATGGCTTGGTCATCGTCCCGACCCAGCGCGGTGCAACTACCAGCAACATCAAAATGTTCTCCTCTGACGAAGAACTGCGAGGCGTCCTTCAGAAGCTGGGCTACAACGCCAGTGAAATCGCGGATGTGTTCGACGTGCTGGCCGACAAGAAGAACCATTGGATTGAGCACAGAGATTTTGACGAGGCCGTCGTCACCGAGCTTGGCTTCTAGTCCGGTGGAATCATTGTGCGCGGGGGACAGTTCCGAAGCGTTTGTTCTGGACGCCGATGGTGGGCGGGGGGGCTGGCGGATCAACTGGCTTCGGACAAATCGTGGCAGATGAGCGTGTTTTGCGTGACAACTATTTGTGCTGAATGTGCCGGAATGTGAGGTTAATCCGCGGCAGAGCGATTTCCGGTTCTTTTGCAACCTCATGCTGGAAGTTCTTCTGCGTGTCACCTGCCATAATGAACAGGCTTCCGTGAGGCAACCGTTCTGCAAAGGCGATTACGCCGCCTTTTCCCCTGAGGCGAAATAGGCGTTCGGTGCCCAGACTGACTGACGCGATGACGGGCCCCATCTCCGGCTCGGCGTCGGCATGTAGGCCCACGCTGTCGTTTCCGTTCTTATAGAGGTTGCAAAGTAGGGCATTGTAGCCCAGCCTTGGCAATCCCAAGTTGGAATATGCAGCCGCGGGAGTGGCTTCTTCCGCGCGAGGTTTCAAAGAGAGCAATTCCGGAATCCAGGCGAGAGGTTTGTACTCCCGCCGCGAATACGTGTAGTTGGTGCCGGGATCGCCATAGTAGGCTTCGTCGCGTGGCACCAGGGATTTGAATGAAGTTCTGTGACGTTGCCAGGCGCATTTCGTCCGCAGCATGTCGAACAGGACTGTCGCCTCCTCAGGCGGGAGGAAATTTCTCTCGTAGTAGATTTCCGCTCCTGCGATCGGGATGGTTTCCATATTCGTGCTACTCGAAAAGGGCGGGTTGGGCAACCGTCTCTTCGGGTTCCCGAAAGTTGCTCAAGCCAACACCGACGAGACGATAGCGTTGCTGCGGACCGAACTCTACCCGCTCTCGCAGCCTCAACGCAATGTCGGTCAATTCCTCCCACGAGGATGGAGTGAACCCCTAAACTGAGACACGCGAAGAAGTCCCATCGAACAGGGAAGGGAGAATGGGATGAAGCATCGAAACTGGACAGTGGAGCAGAAGCGTGCCGCAGTGGAGCGGACGAAAACCTGCGGGCATGACAAGTTGGCAGCGGAACTGAAGGTTCAGCGGCGGCAGTTATACGCCTGGCGAGCGCAGCTCAAGCGCCTGGCTGCGGGACCGGGTGCCGCGGGCGAAAGCCGGAAGGATCAGCCCCGGGAGCAGGAAAAGCAGCGTTTGCAAGCCGCGCTGGCCAGCAAAGTACTGGAAGTGGAGTTTTTCAAAGGTGCCTTGCGCAGAATCGAGGCTCGACGCCGGAGCAGCAGCGGCTGTGGCGAGACTGCATTTACGAACAGGTGCGAGTAATGCAGGCGCAAGGTGGCCTTAGCATCGAGCGGATGTGCCAACTGGGGGAGGTGAGCCGAGCCGGCTTCTATCGGCACTGGCAGCGGCACGAGCCCCGGGCCGAGGAGATGGAAGTGCGCGCCCGGATCCAGGAAATTGTGCTGCAGCATCGCCGCCACTACGGCTATCGGCGGGTGAGTTGGGAGTTGCGGCACCAGGGGCTGGCGGTGAATCACAAGCGGGTACTGCGCCTGATGCAACAGGACCATCTGCTGGCGGTGCGGCGGCGTAAATACATCCTCACCACGGAAGCGCGGCATGACTTGCCGGTGTATGTGAACCTGGCGGGGCGGCTACAGCTGAGCGGCATCGATCAACTGTGGGTAGCCGACCTGACGTTCCTTCGTCTGTGGGAGGAGTTTCTGTTCCTGGCGGTGGTGTTGGACGCCTTCTCCCGCCGGGTGGTGGGCTGGGCGGTGGACGACTCGCTGCACGCCGCTTTGACGATCACCGCGCTGCGCAAGGCGATTGCCCAGCGCCGGCCGGCGCCGGGTCTGGTGCACCATTCCGACCGCGGCATTCAGTATGCCGCGCAGGACTACGTGCTACTGCTGCGGGAGCACGGCATCGTGCCCAGCATGAGCCGCACCGGCAACCCTTATGACAACGCCAAATGCGAGAGCTTTATCCGCACCCTGAAGCAGGAGGAAATCTATAGCCGGGAGTATCGCGATCGCGCCGACCTGGAGGCGCATATCGCCGAGTTCCTGGAGCAGTACTACAATCGCCAGCGCCTGCATTCGGCCCTGGGCTATCGCTCCCCGGAACAGTTTGAGAACAGCTTGCGGGCGGGCCCTTTGCCCTTGCCGGCAGCGCAGATGAGTTTTTTTAGGCATGAGGAAATCTATCGCTCCGATGTGGGCGGTGAGTCCGGGAGGCTGGCATGACCTCCCGGGGCCCCATCGTCGCGATGAGTTTCCGGCCGAGTATTCCTTGGCGGGTTGCTCTCCAGCAGAGCCCGCCTCCGCTTGCTCAGCCGGGTTCATGCTGTGCCGAACACTTTCGTTTGTCGAGCAAAACTCAGCGAACGGCAACCTGGGACTTTGCCCGTGTCTCACGCAAGGGGTTCACTCCAGGAGGGTGGGCATTCGGGCGTATGTCCCAGCCGCGCCCGAGCGGCGTCCACCCCGATGAGACCGTAGTGAAAAAAAGCTCGCGCATCGGCTCCTTAATCGCGGAGAATGGGAGTGGAAGGAACGCCGGAAGTGCAATTGGGCAAACAGACAGAACAGCGGTTGCAAGCTCTCTTCGTTCAGGCAGGCCAACCCAAGCCGTTGCTGTTACTTGGCGCGGGTGCGTCGGTCAGATCCGGTATCCCACTCTCGGACCAAATTGTCGAACTTGCTGCGAAGAGGGCATATTGCCAATCGAACGGTAGGTACCTTGACGATCCGAGCGTGGTCAGGAGCGATTGGCTGACGTGGTTGCATGAGCATGACTGGTACAAGAAGGAACTGGGCCCTTCGGAAAACTACTCTTTGGCGATTGAGAATCTTTTGCAGCCTCGACAGAATCGGCATGATTTCTTCATGAAGCTGATAACGCCACAGGTCCCGGCGAGCAAGGGCTATGAACACCTGTTGGAGCTGCTGGACCAGGGCAGTATCGATACGGTGCTTACGACTAATTTTGACAGGGTCCCGGTCAACCTCCATGTTTCCAAGCGAAGACCCCATTACTTGGAGGTGATTCGAACTCCTTCTGATTACCCAAAATTTACGACCTCGCCCAGTCATCCGCAATTTATCTACTTGCACGGTTCTGTTGAGCACTACACCGACTGCAACCTGACGCAGGAAGTGCAGAAGTTAGATTCGCGACTTGTCGATTTGCTGACACCCGTTTTACGAGATCACCCGCTGATTGTGGTTGGCTATCGTGGGGCCGAACCCTCAATAGTGCAGCATCTGTTTGGCGCAAATGTTGCAAACCCCAACAATTTCCCGCGAGGTATTTACTGGTGTGTGTTACGGGGAGGCATGAGTGGACTGCATCCCTTGGTCCAGGAATTGGGAAATCGGATAGGCAGTAATCTGCAATTCGTGGAGATCGATGGCTTTGATGAATTGCTTCAGCAGTTGTCGAACACCTGTTCGAGAGCATTGCCCCTGCGAATCGCGCTCACATCAGGCCGTCAAGATGAGCAGCAACTTCCGTTCGATATGCAGGCTGTTCGAGGGGCAAGCTTGGATGAGTTCGATTGGATACGAGTCCAAGAGACTCTTGTGAAGTATTGCCGGAGGATGGACATAGCGGTTCCGACGTCGGTCACAAGGGCATGGCTCAAGGACCTGATGCTGAAGTTGGATCTTTTGCGAGAAGTCAAAGGTGATTTGTTCCCTACCAATGGTGGATACCTGCTCTTCGCACAATCTCCACGAAAGTGTTTGGCCGGGGCATTCTGCGAGTTGTTCCTGAACGGTGAATCGCCTACGCGGGTTGAAGGTAACCTCTGGAGTCAACTAGATGCGCTGGATCGGACCTTTGGCGATTTGAATCAACCGTTCCGCCTTAAAGGACAAGTCTCGGAGGTGGTTTATCCATATCCTCCGCTCGCTCTCAAGGAGCTGTTCGTGAATGCGCTCGTGCACCGGTCGTATAGCGGAAACGAACCGTTACGAATCGAGGTGGACCGGAACTTTATTCGCATGACTAATCCAGGTGGGCTAGTCGAGGCGGTGTTTCAGCGGGTAAATGTCAAATTGCAGGAACAAATAGAGCTCGGAACACGTGGCATTAAGGGATACCGCAACCCTGTCGTGGCCGATCTTTTTTATGCCGCCGGAGCGATGGATAAAGAGGGATCAGGGCTTCCCGATGTTCACAACGAAGTTACGAGGAACGGGAGTAAGGTGTTTTTTGGCCCGGTCGACGAAAGTAATGAGAGTTTTAGAGCTTTGATCTACCGCCGAGTGGAGGAAGAAGATGCAGCGACTCGGACGGCCACTCCTGCAGTAGCCAGGGCAACCTTTTTTGCAAATTTCTTAGAGGTTGTTGGAATGCCTGACACTTTGTGGAGAGCGAGAACGGAGTGTGTATCTGCGAGGGAGGTGTATGAGAATGCAGGCAAAGCGACAGTTCCAGCGTTTTCCTTCAAGCGAGAGGATTCGCTCATGACCTTTGCGGACCTAGATGATAGAAGCGTGTTTGCCCCATCTATCGATTTGGGAACGATTGAAGAGATGACAGTTGAAGAGCTTCAGTCGACCGCCGACGGTCGCAGAGAGCTTGTAGAGGTCTTGAACCGGGCACTTTATCGCCATTTTGAGAAGAAGGGACTGATTGTAGATAAATTCAAGAAGCGAGCGTACTTTCCTCGCACGAAGGAAGGGCCACGGACAATTACGTATCAGGCCAGCTTCCGGCAAGCCACACGAACTGTAACGAAACCTGTGGTGTCCAAACGGACTTCACAGGTGCTTTATTGGGAACACGAGGCAGTCAGCTTTAGTTTTGAACAGTTTGGTCGAGAGTGGGTCCTGCAGGTTCTCCCCAGTTATGTTTTTACGAAAGACGGAGAGGATACATACCTGCACTACACAAGAATTGGTGCCTTGGCGACCAGGAAAGCTGCTAGAGATTTCAATTTGCAGGTTTATAACGATCTGGTTTTTTGGACGGCAATGCTCTCAGCGGAAAAGGATAATTTTGAGATCGATCTCGGTTCGGAGAGATTCATTTCGCTTCGGGGACTACTTTCGTCGTGTGAGCTGGATTTGCCTCCGGCAGATCCTTTGGAGATAGTCGCGTCAATGAAGGAGTATAAGGATGCGCGGTTAGAGCAGTTGGAATCAGAGATTTTGGAAGCCGCAGAGTTAGATCTGGAGACGGGTACTAAAAGGGCGAATGCAAATTAGCATTGTTGAAATTCGGCCACCCGAACTTGAGTTTGGCGACGATAGACGTACGTTTGCGGACCCAAGAGAGGGTCTGACTTCGGCGGGTCCGTTTAGTCTTCGCTTCGGAAAGGCGCACAAGTCTGAGGTTCGTGTCGGACTGGTCGGAACCGAAACGCAATTGCCAGCTGCACAAGCGTGGTACAGATTGTGTGAGCAGTCCATCGTGACTGCAAAGCCCAATACCAAAATGTATATAGACTTTCCGGGTTTTGATGCTGCATTTCAATCGAAGCTTGTGGTTAGCCCACGGTGGAAGATTGATATATCAAAGCAGGTAGCCAGCGCTCTCGATAAACCAAAAACATCACGTTTCGAAGCCGTCTTGGATATTTACAGTGCCGCCATACAGAAATTAGCGACAGAATGCAGTCTCGATGTGATCACCTGTTGCATCCCGCCGGAAGTCATTGCGTCTTGTTGGACTAAAGTTCGAACGCTTACCAGAATCGAAAAGAAGGAATTGCAAAAAGCAAAGAAATCTGATGCTTCTCAGTTAAGCTTCGAAGCAATGTGGGGCGCTGACGACACGACTGAAGAGCTCGTTCAGCGAGATTTTCGACGGGCATTGAAGGCGAGGGCTATGGAATTCAACATTCCAATTCAGGTGGCGACATCTTCGTTATTTCTAGATGCAGCAGCGTCTCAAGACTCGGCTACTCGCGCCTGGAATAGTTGCGTCGCGCTTTTTTACAAGGCTGGCGGAATCCCTTGGCGTGTTCGCACCGAGGGCCCGGAAACGTGCTATGTGGGGATTAGCTTCCATTACCTGAGAACGAACAAGACCGACCTAATGTACTCCAGTTTGGCGCAAGCATTTTCGACCGAGGGGGAAGGATTTGCCCTTAAGGGAGAGTCTGTGCCTAGGGGACCGGAAAAAAACCGCAGTGCCTACTTGTCGCAACAGCAAGCCGAGAAACTAGGATCGAAGGTATTGTCGGAATACCGCGAACGAACGGGTAGAGATCCGGCTCGTTTGGTGATGCACAAAACAACGGCCTTCACTGATTCTGAAAGAGCAGGATTTAACAAAGCGCTGCAGCAGTTGCCAGTTGTTGAGTACGTGAATATTGCACCGGGTAATTTTCGGCTTGTACAACGCAGCGCGTATCCGCCCAAACGCGGCACTCTCTGTCGAATCAATGATGCGGCGACCTACCTGTTTACCACGGGATTCATTCCAGAATGGAAGACGTACCCAGGAATGCACGTGCCCGTTCCTGTCAGGATAACCACGGATGCAGAAGTTGATATTCTGCGTGCTGCAAACGATGTATTGGCACTGGCGCGGATGAACTGGAACACGGCTTTTGATACCACGGGAGCGCCAATTACGTTACGATTTGCGCGCCAAGTTGGTGGGATCATGGCAGAAGTGGGACAGAGAACGCCGAGCCCGTCGTACAGATTCTATATGTAGCGATGGTTAAGCGTTTCTTTTTGAAGTTTACAGGGTGATGGTAGGCCGGATTCAGGGGATCAGGCGTAACCGTGATTAGAATGCGAACGCTGAGCCGCGTTGAGCTGGATCTTTCGTCCGTATTCAAGACTGGTTTCTACCCTGTCGCTTCGACAAGCAATTTCGCGGAGGGTCACGGACCGGCAAGGGCACCAGCTGCCCGGTCGCGATGTTACAGAATCCGCCTTGATGCGACAAAAAGCCATGGCGCAGCAGTTGTGTAAGCATGCCCAAAGCCTGGTAGGCGAGATTCTAGTTGATGAAGGGTTCCTGTCGGGTCAAAGCCTCTGCCGCACTGCAGGAGGGCTGGTCATCGTCTTTCTTGTCTCTCTTGAGAATCTCTGGGTACAACTCGGCCACCGTGGGAAGGCGATATTTTTTCTTCCTGTTGGCGGAGTTCTTCGGCTGCCCGAGAACGAATTGTCCGCTGGACGCGCTGTTGCCGAGATCCAGCCAATACAGTACCCGCGAGTTCAGGACCCATTTATCGATGGCGCGGCGCGCCTTTCGGGTGTCAACACAGCCGATCACGACATCGACCTCTGATCCTTTCTTAAGGTGCTGAATCTGAACCTGTATGCCCTGCAAATTAAGGCCCCAGAAGAGGTTGATCCGGTGTGCCAGTACGATGGCTTTTGGGAAGCCGATTTCCGTTCGGCAGAACGGCTGGCGGGCACAGTTGGTTTCGCTGATCGTGTCGGGATCGATCAACGTAACCCGCAAGCCGCCCGGATGGCCAAATGCCAGCAAGGCCTGGTGGAGGTAGGGAGGCCGGAAACGATGGCGCTGCCGTTTCCGCCGCAACCAACCACCAGGATGCGAATCGGCCGTTCCAGCAGCTGAGGATCGAGAGTGTGGGTCATCGTCGCTCCGTCTCCAGTCTCTTTAGATATTGTTCGAGTGGCTCCGACTCAATGAGCGTGGACAGCGGGAACCGCTCTTTCCCTGCCAAGCTTTTCCAAAGCGCTGCCGTTCCCCCGCGGCGCTTCGTCAATCGTCCGCCGCCTCCCGGGTGGGTGAATTCGCTCTGAAAAAACGCTTGCTGCCACGCGGCGATTGAGGTCACGGTTAGCGACTTTGGCGCGCGCATGGTTCCGGCACACACCGCCCCGTTACTATCTATGTTCCAGTAGGGCGCTGTGGCCAATTTGGTGTCTGGATGCGGCCTTTGGGTGGCAAAAAGCGCGCGAACGTGCAAAACAATGCTGCGCAAGAACGAACAGCAAAGCCGGGTGGGGAAACCGTTTGCCGGAGACGTCCTCAAGCTCCGATCCTGCTCGAAAGAACATTGGCCGTACCGCCGCCGGCGTCCACCAGGCCAGCAGATCCGGAGTTCGAGCGACGACTTCGTCCGGCAAGAACTCCACTGGACAACCAGTCCCCAGCTGACGGGTCAAGTCCCTCAGGCTCGCCATGCTGAGAAGTTGTCCGGCTCCCAAGAGCGGCGATCCATCTTTGTTTTGCTGCACCACGCCGTGCACGGTGGCCATGTACCGGTTTCCGTGATCGTTCTTGTAGAGGAGTACGGCCTGGTACAGCTTCAATTCGAGTTCGCTCCCGACATCGATACTGAATCGCATGTGGATTTCTCCCGGCTCTCGATGATGTTCTTGATCCGTATCGTCAGGACCAGCACCTTCATCAGAGTCTCGACGGCGGCGAGCGCCCGGCGCACGCCCGCGGGATCGTCTGCCCGCAGCGGAATAATCAGGTTGGGTTCTGGCGTCTCCTGACCCCATTGTTCGCATTCGTCGTCGAAACACGCCATGACCGCGTCGCCGGCCTGGAAGTACAGCAAGGCAGCGGGCAGCGGCAGATCGAGTGAACGGTAGTTGCGCTCCCGGTCGAGCCACTCCTCATCGAGCTTCGGCCGTTCGATCGAGTGGGAGACTTTATGTAATTCGAGCGTGGCTTCGACCAGGTCTCTCAACCATGGGGCAGCAGGAAGTGGAAACGAGGCGAGAGACCGGGTTGGGTCGGAATGTTGCTTGTCGGCTAAGCAGGGCGGGAGATCCTGTTCTAGGTTTGGGATCTCGTAAGACTCCCGATCGTCCTCACCCTCGGCCCACTCGGTCATTTGCTCGGTGCGTTCCCGGGCGTCCATGTCGTCATAGACACGGATCCAGCGGTATAAAGCCTGACGTAGAGCGTCGTAAAACGCCTGTCCCAGACCGGCCTGGGCGGATTCCAGTTCTGTGATGGCATCACCGACGCCCAAGGCAAAGGATGATTCCGTGTTGAGAACCAAGAAAAGTTGTCCGGGGAAGTTTGGCTCGGTTTCGCCGTACACGCTGTCGACGATTGCTCCCCCGAGCGTCAAAGAAAGTTCGAAGTGTTCCGCGATGGTGGGTTGGCCGTTGGCGGCCAAATAACGACGAAGCGCATGCTCGACCAGTGTGGAGGGGCTCTTCTCTGCGGCGATCCAATCCGATTCACTGGCCTGGTCGATTTCGATTAGGGTCTGAGCCAGCGAGGTAAGAGCGGACGAACCGAAGCTGATCTTGTTCCCGACATGTGCTTTTTCAAGCCGGGGAATCCCGATCAGGCTGGCGGGATTGGCCAGATACCAGGTCCGGGGAAGACGGGATCTCCGCTTCCTTGCAGTGAGAGAGCCCGTGCGAGAGCACTGCTTGCGTCTTGCGAGTCTTTGCATTCGAGCCACCTCTGCATCAGTCCGGTCAGAGGGTTGGCGCTCGCCTGCCGACCCTCTGATTCGCGGATTTCCTTTAACAGTGATTGTTTGTTGGCGTCCAGCATCTGATCAGCCCTTCGATCCGATAGCTCGCTCGAAGCTGTAACACAGGCGCTCGCCAACCGTTTCAGGCCCGGTAATGGCTGCATTGGTCAGCTCCGGAAACTGAGTGGCGTAGAACGAACGGACCTCTTCAATCGAAAACTTGGGGTTCGGGTCCGCCAGAGTGGTGCCGTGATAAACGAACTCGCGTTCGACAAGGTTGATTTTCATGATGCTTCAGCTCCCTCTTGTAGGATGTCGGAGTTAGTGAAAATTCGTGTCACAGTTCTTGAAAAGAAGTGCCAGGTTGGTGAGAAGATGCACTCGAGCGGGGACGCCGAGCCGCGGAGCATGAAGGCCTTTCGCTCACTCTCAAAGAAACGCCAGCCCCGCATTTCACTAGGGTTATTTCAACAATAGTGACATTACCGTAGGGTATTTTCAGTAATCGTGACAAGAATTTTCACGACTAGTGACACTGGGGCCGCGCGGGGCCTTTGTTTTCAACGACGCACATTTCAACTACTCTGACACCCTACACCTCTTGTGTTGCTGTCGTCTCCGATTGCGCCATCGGCGCGAAAAGCGAGGGCACCTCCGGTTCCGGTGGGGCGGTCGTCGTCGCTGGTGTCGATTGAGTTGTTGGACTGCTCACGCTAGACGGCTTCGAGGTTTTCTTCCGTGCCTCTTCGCGAGCCGCTTTGGCGGCTGCATCCATTTCGGCTTTGGCAGAGGCCAGCGTGGTTTGGAGTTGCAAGTGTGCCCCAGTGAATTCCACCAGCTGTTGAGGAAGGTCGCGATCGAGTTCCTCGGCTGTGCCGGTGATTGCCAATGGGGTGGTAAGGGCGTTGTCTTCGGTGTCAGACACCTTCTGCGGAACGACGGTTGCTCTGATCGTATCGCCCTCAACAAGGGAGATGGTCAGTAGCAGCCTGCGTTTGCGCAGCAATGGCATTAGTTCTGCAAACATCGTTTTCCTCCAAGTGTGATTTTGTTGCGGGATTCAAGCGAAGAGACGAATGATTACGGCGATCAAGGTACTGCCAAAAGCGAAGTGAAGTCAGCTACCGCTTCCAGGAGCCAGTCGATCCCGAACAGTGGGCTGCGGTTGTCCTACAATGGGTGGTTCCACCGCGCCCATTGAGCGTCAAGGGACGACGTGCCTATCGAGTCAAAATGCGATAAGTATCTGGATTACGTTGACAAAGACATGACAATAATGTGAGTGCTCTCAGCGTTCGCGGTTGTTGCTCCGGCGGGAGTCCTCACCGCGGTTGTCGGGGAAAAGAGCGGCGCCAAGGACGAAATCTGGCAGTGGGGACAGGACTTCATTGTGGCGGACCTGCGCTTTGCGTGCTGGCGGCTGGCTTCTTCTACAAGCAGCGATCAACCCCGGCTTGGTTCTATGGGCAGATATGCCTGGCCGAGACTTTCCCTGACGCACCCCCTCCGGGTAAGCCTTCTTCTGATCTCATCCGAGGAGCCGACTATTGGTCACCCTGGTGGCCGTATAGCTGGGGGTTCACAGCTCTTTGGGGATTTCTTCCGCCTCGACCCGTTAAGGATTTGGTTTGGGGAACCATGGTTCATCGATGTCAAGATGACCGACATAGTAATACGCTGTTCGATCATCTTCGCCTCTGGGTGCGAACATCTCACGCCATTCGTTAATGTAGAAACGACCGCCATGGAAGCCCTTCACTTGCCTAACCTTAGCAGCAATCTTCTCAGTAGCCGCATCGCCAATGTGCTTGCTCAATTTCACAGTCCGCTCAACACCGGGACGGGGCGAGTACTTGTAATAGATCTCGCGACCACCGGCCGCTAATATATACGGAACACCTTGGCGGATTCCGGGCCGAATACCGAGCTGAGGTATTGGATTTCCATCTCGGTCGATTGGTTCACCGCTGATTGTCACCATGCGTGAACCATCATCAAACAAAAAACGGAGAGGTTCTGTGTAGATGCCAGCTAGGTAGTACACCTTCTCCCGTCGGTCGGGCACTAGCACTTGCTTGTATTCGTTAATGTAAAAGGCACCACCAGGATCCTCATTCATCTCAGTCCTCACGGCATCAACCATCTCGATCAGTGCGGGATGCTCCTTCGAGGACAGCATCCATCGCTAGGGCCTCCCAGTCCTTCGGCGCCCGTTTGCGACCCGCTGCATTAGGCGTGCGGAATGCAAGTAATCATTACCAGATTCCCCCGGGAACATCGGGAATCGGGCGTGGGATGAAAGAGACGCAACCTCGGCGGATTGGCTCGCGCCCACAGCATAGCGGAAAATTATGCCTTTTGATGCGCAGGGTGCACATACGCTGTTTTCTTCTCCTGCTCACATTTGGTCCGCTCGCTTTCGGTGCCGATTCGGGACAAGCTAACAACGTATTGGTTTTGTACAGCTTCCACAAGAATCCCACCCATCCAATCCCCAACTCCAAAATCGCATTCATCTACTTACTGACGAATTGCGGCTAGAGTGTTAAAATCATTCGCAAGTGTGTTGCACGAGTTCCAGCATATGGTCACGCAATCAAGGAGTCGAAGATGAGAAAGTGTCTCTTTTTGTTATTGAGCGTTGGCATGGTATTCATTCTTACCGTTGGTCTGAGTGCGGGGAATCTCGAAACTAAGGGCAAAGCATGGCTCGGCGCCCATAGCGAGGCTGCTGCCATCAATGTCAACGGCGTCTGGCATGCAAAGGCATGGGGCAAGATTGTTCTGGATCAAGCTCAGGGCGGCAGAGACCTGACCGGAAAAGGTGACGGCTGGGATGTCTCCGGCGTCGTCAGCGGGAAGCAAGTTTTCTTGCTCTTCTCCCATCATGGCGGAGTTGCGTATTCCGCCGAGTTAACGTCGGAAGGCGAAAGTAACCTCAACGGGTCTTACTCCAGAGGATTCATGAGTGACAAGACGAAGGGTAAGTCCATGCGCCTGACAAAACAGTAGCGAAGAGGCGGCCGAGCCAAACTTCAGTTGGATTGGCGAGTGCGCGTGCTCCCGCGCTGATCAAGATGTCCCTTAGGCGGGATACGCGCGCGATGTCTCGTCCTAAGGAGCTACCTGCTATGCAATTGCGCTTGCGCACAGGCGTGGCGCTGTTGGCTGTTCTCCTTGCGCCTCTGGCAGTCAGAGCGGAGTTATCCAAGCAAGAGCGCGACGCTGCCAGGACTATGATCGCGGGCACGCTGTACCTGCGGCTGGATGTTCCTTGCCGGTACGGCAGAGGACGATGGGGAATCGCTAAAGCTATCCACCACGTGGAATCTCTGCTTGAGGTCTCGCCGGAAGGTTATAGCGTCGAGCGGAAGCTTGCCCTGCCCGCAAAGCACAAGAAGGATGACGTCTACTGGGGATTTTTTCCAAACGACGCTGTGCGCTATGGAAAACTGTTGTTCGATGGCGAAACTGTCCAAGTATGGATGGAAGGAGTCTCGCCCAACGATTACGAAATGATCCTCGACTTCATCCATATCCAAAACTTGGATGACTTCACCAAGGCTTTCAACCGGATCTTCTCGAAAATTCCACTGCAAAACGAGCACCCGGAGTGGCCAGACGAGGTGCGACAGGCCATTGCCGGTCGCAGGCTGATTGCGGGCATGACGGAAGAGCAGGCCTTCATCGTAGTGGGCAGCCCAGTCAAAGTCACAACCGCTGAGGAAAACGGAATCAGGGCGGAGACCTGGGTTCCGCGACAGGATAGAGGCTTCGTGACATCGTGGGGCCAGACCGAGGGCATGCCCACGGGCTTTCCCGCGTTGTTGAGGTTCAGCGGCGGAAGACTGCAGGGGACGGAGCAGACGCCCAGTGTCCCGGAGGCAAAGGGCAACTAGGGCGTGTTAACACTAAGTGAGATTTTTGTGTTATCCTCCTTTTGTGGAGATCACGGACACGCAATACGGTCGCATTGAGGCCTGTTTGCCGCGTCAGCGTGGCAATGTGAGCATGACGAACCTCGCGGTGTTGAACGCCATTTTGTATGTGGCCGAGCAAGGGTGCAAGTGGCGTGGATTGCCCAAGCGTTTCGGAAACTGGCACACCATCTATACCCGTATGAACCGCTGGTCCAAGAATGGCGTGCTGGATCGTGTGTTTGAGCAACTGCAGCGCGAGCAGATCGTGCGCATACAGATCGAGGCCGTCCAGTTGGACTCGACCATCGTCAAGGTACATCCGGACGGCACCGGCGCGTTAAAAAAAACGGACCCCAAGCGATCGGCAAGTCGCGTGGCGGGTGGACCACCAAGATTCATATGGTTGCCGCGGATGCTCGAACGGCTATAAGCTTCGCGCTCTCACCCGGCCAAGCCTCCGACGCGGTCGAGGGCCGCGCCCTACTGGGCGGCATCGGGCCACTGCCCGGGCCTTTGCATCTCATCATGGGCAAGGCCTATGAGGACAACCAAACCCGTCAACTGGCCCTGGAATTTAACTTCCTGCCGGTGGTTCCGCCCAAAAGCAACCGCCTCGATCCCTGGCCATATGACCGGGCTATGTACCGCAGACGCAATGAGATCGAGCGACTCTTCCGGCTACTGAAAGGCTTCCGCCGCATCTTCTCGCGTTTCGACAAACTGGACGTCGTCTTCCTTGCTTTCCTCAATTTCGCCCTGATTGTCGAGGCCCTCAGATAGTGTTAACACGCCCAAGCTTAACGTAAACTGATGCCGAGGCTTACGACATTGACATACCGCCCCATTACTCGGCGCTGCCACGGCGGTGCGGGCGGCAGGCCGCCGGGAGTGCTCCGATAGAAAAATCGTTTCGCAGTGTCGAGATCAGGCAGGATGGGCTTATGATGGTGTCGCTTTCGAGGTCAAAAAGGAGATTCCGGGTGAAATACACGTCACGGTTGTTATTAGTCCTGCTGTGGATAGGTGTCGTTTACGGCCAGGATTCAAGTAGCGCTAAACCAGAGACCGCCGTGGCCGAGAAGGCCCCCGCCACTGATGGACAGATACCCGCTACGCGCTCGGAAACATCGGGCGAGAAGATGGCGAAGATTGTGGTGTACCGCGAAAAGGCATTCAAAGGAAAGGCCATTAAGCCCCCCGTGCTCTACGACGGATTTCTTGTCACGTATTTGCATAACGGCAGTTATGTTGAACTGCTGGTGCCCCCGGGCCAGCACACGGTCAGCTCAGACAAGGAGGGTTCCAGGATTTTTGCTGGCAAGAGGGAAAACTCGCTGATAATTGATGCCAAGGAGGGGGAGGCAAGCTACGTTGAGCTGAAGGTCGTGATGGGCGCATGGCATGGAGTTGGAGAAGTCCACCAAGTGCTGCCGGAGACGGGAAAGACCAGCGCGGCGTCTCTTGCCCGGATGGAGCCGGACTGGGCCAGGGCTGGAAAGACTTGGCTGGACGGGCATACCGAGCCGGCGGCAATCAACGTCAATGGAACTTGGCATGGGGGCGACTGGGGAAAACTTGTCCTTAATCAGACCGAGGGCAGCCCTGCGCTGAAGGGCCAATGCGACAAGTGGGACGTTAACGGAGTGGTAAGTGGGAACCGCGTCTTCCTGCTCTTTTCCAGCTACGGTGATGTAGTGTATTCTGCCGTGCTTACTGCCGCGGGCGACAAAGTCCTGGACGGCAGTTTTTCCAAGGGCCTTAAGGCGGAAGATACAAAGGGGAAGACAATGCACCTGACCAAGGATTAACTAGAATCGGGGGCTGCCCCACACTTTCGTTTGCATCCAAACCGAAACTGGGGCTACCTCGCACTTGCGATTTTTTGCAAGGGTAGGAACAGCTGCGCGCAGCTCATCCGAACTTGTCGGTGGGGCGACGGAAGAAACGCACTAAGGTCTCCAGTGCTCCCGAAGCTTAGCGGCGGAAGGCTGCAAGTCATCGAGCCGACACCCAGGGCTCCCGGCCTGAGTGGGAAGTAGAAAGATCAGATCTCTTATGAAACGATTGGTGGTCACGGCGGCATTGCTGTTGCTCTGCATTTCGTTCCCGTCTTCTCTGGAGGCGCGCCACGGCGTCAAGGAATATAAGAACAAGGAAACTGCAGTCGATATGTAAGCGTCCGGTTCCGACCGCCTGTACTCCCAGCTAAGTCAGCGAGATCATCACCGTAGGTGTGCTGGAGGTGGTGATGGATAGTTCAGCCGTAGTAAAGATCGAACAACCGAAGCGGCAGCGGCGAAGCATCGCGGAGAAGCGCAGGATTGTGGAGCTGGCGATGCTGTCTGGAGCATCGGTAGCTCGTGTGGCACGGGAGCATGGAGTTAATGCCAACATGGTGCATTACTGGCGAAACCTGTATCGCCAGGGTCGATTGGGAGAGAAGCGAGCCGACAGCATTCGTCTGCTGCCGGTGAGCGTGAACGAGTCCGCAGGATGCTCTGTGGATGAGTCGGTGACAAAGCTTTCGTCGACGCCGGCACTCATGCCCGCGAGCGCCGCAGGCAGTATCTACATCGAGTTTGCCAAGATTCATCTCCGTATTGAAAGCGGTGCCGATGCCGCGCTGTTGCGCGTGGTTCTGGAATCCCTGCAACGATGATTACGCTGCCGCCAAAGACCGACATCTGGATTGCGGCGGGGGTGACCGACCTACGCCGTGGCTTCGATGGGCTGAGTGCGCTGGTGCAGAGCAAGCTGGAGCAGAGTCCGTTCTCGGGGCATGTGTTTGTGTTCCGTGGCCGTCGTGGCGATCTGATCAAGGTCCTGTGGTGGGATGGGGATGGACTGTGTCTGTTCGCCAAACGGCTGGAGCGAGGACGGTTCGTGTGGCCACAAGCTAGCGAGGGCAGCGTGGCACTGACGCGAGCGCAACTGGCGATGCTGCTGGAAGGCATTGATTGGCGGCGACCGGTGCGCACGGCGGAGCCCCAGTTGGCGATCTGAGTTCCCCCGCATCATTTGCATAGATTTTTGTGTACTGCACTCTACCCGCGAAGCCGAGTTGATGGCATACTGCGCCTGTGGCTGCCTCGCCTGCAACGCTCCCCAACCTGGATTTACTCGATGCCGCTGGATTGAAGGCGCTGATCCTGTCGCAGCATGATGAGTTAGTGGCCACGCAACAACGCCTGCTCTCTCGCGAAAGTGAGATCGAGCATCTGAAGCTGCTCCTCGCCAAGCTGCGACGCATGCAGTTCGGGCGCAAGTCGGAGAAGCTGGAGCGGCAGATTGAACAACTGGAGTTGAAGCTGGAGGAGTTGGAGTCAGCTGAGGCTTCTCCGCATAGCGAGTTCGTGCATGCATTCTCTGCTCCACCTTCTAGTCTGAGGGCGACGGCGAAACCGGCACGGCAACCATTGCCGGAACATCTGCCTCGCGAAGTGAAGACCTACGCTCCGAAAGAAGAGAACTGTGCCGAATGTGGGGGGCGGTTGCGTCCGCTGGGCGAGGACGTTTCCGAAGTACTGGAGTACGTGCCGGCGCGCTTCAAGGTAATGCGCTATGTGCGGCCAAAGCTAAGCTGCGCCAGCTGCGAGCGCATCGTGCAGGCAGCGGCGCCGAGCCGTCCCATCGAGCGCGGCCTGGCAGGGCCCGGTCTGCTGGCCCATGTGTTAGTAGCCAAGTATTGCGATCACCAACCACTCTATCGTCAGGCGGAGATGTATGGCCGCGAAGGGGTGGAACTGGAACGCTCGACCCTGGCGGACTGGGTGGGCGGCAGCAGCGGATTGCTCGAACCCCTGGTGGAAGCGTTGCGCCGCCATGTCATGAGCGCTCACAAGCTGCACGCCGATGACACCCCGGTTCCGGTGCTGGCACCCGGCAACGGCAAGACCAAGACGGGACGGTTGTGGACCTATGTCCGGGATGATCGTCCGGCTGGCGACATGGACCCTGCGGCGGTGTGGTTCGCCTACTCGCCGGATCGTCGTGGCGAACATCCACGCCAGCATCTACGCAGCTTCAGCGGCACTTTGCAGGCGGATGCCTATGCCGGCTTTCATCATCTTTATGAGGGTGGACAGATCCAGGAGGCGGCCTGCTGGGCGCATGTACGGCGCAAGTTCTATGAGCTGCAGGTGGCACATGCTTCGCCGCTCGCGGCCGAAGCCCTGAGGCGAATCGCGGAGTTGTACGCCATCGAAGCTGCGATCCGCGGCCGGCCACCGGAAGAGCGGCTTTCCATCCGCAACACGCGGGCTCGACCTTTACTGGAATCGCTCCATCACTGGCTGGAGACTACCTTGGCCATGGTCTCGCGCAAGTCGGAGATTGCCGCCGCCATCCGCTATGCCCTGGGACGCTGGCGTGCCTTGCTGCGCTACTGTGAGGATGGTCGCATTGAGATCGACAACAACGCCGCCGAGCGCGCCCTGCGGGCTGTGGCCTTGGGACGTAAGAACTATCTGTTTGCGGGATCCGATTCCGGCGGCGAACGTGCTGCCGCCATCTACAGCCTGATCGGCACCGCCAAATTGAATGGCCTTGATCCGGAAGCCTACCTGCGCGAGGTGTTACAGCGTATCGCCGAGCATCCCATCAATCGCATTGAGGATCTGCTGCCGTGGAACATAAGCGCAAGCCTCCAGCCCGTAATCGGACGCGACAGGTAAAGAAGAACGGCGGCGGCAAAACCCCCGCCATCGATTCTCTGGCTCTGCCCAACATCGCACAGCTGATTGCCTATGGTGACATCACGGTTGGACAGCAACGTCCCATAGGCTGCATCGCGACCGCCTGCGACGAAGACCAGTGCTTGGCTATGCTGGTCCGCCGCAAAGGCGAGAGTCTGCTTCAGTTGCTGACCCGTCTGGATAAAGCAATTGCCAAGGCCTACGAGGAGAACATCTTTACTGACGAGATCAACCCACCCTAACTAGTGCCTGTAACTGTCCACTTATTTTTTACGTGGACACTTATCGCCCACACTCAGCTCCCCGCCGCGGTCTGAACCGGACGCTTACGTCGATATGAGCAAAATGCATTTTTATAGGCGGCATAAATTTACCTGCGGAAGAGGGCGCCCTATATGGCTACGAGAGGGTCGACTGGATTGAAATGATGGCAGCTTTAAATCAGAAGCTATCGCGTTGCGTACTCGATCATAACGTCACTGTCGCCAAAGATAAGGATGACGTGAACACCGCCGGATATGATCTATATATCAAATTTCAGGATGTAAATATCGACTATGAATATTATCATCTCATTGTTGGAATTCACTTTATTGACCCAAAGACCAATGCCGAAATTGCGATGATCCCTGCTAGACCATATTACGGAAATGATTGGGGTTTCAAAGGTTTTATGAATGCAGCACTTGATAAGGTATGCGAAAAGGTACAAGTGGAAGTTACGGGCGAACCACAAGAGAAAAAGAAGAAGTAGACGGCTGGATCGCGCGGGGCGGCTCAGAAATGCCGCGCCGCCCCCTTTCTTCGCCCTTTGCCGGAGCCTGAGCCCCGAGCAAAGTCGAGGGGGGAGTCGAATGGGCCGCGTGAAGCATCAATAATCAATGCGGCGGCTTGCAGCACACTCATCCGGTTGCCTAGTTCTTGGTGTGCTCCACTTTGACAATACGAAACTCGGAGTCCTGGCACTTACCGTCGGTCTTCAATTTACACACCCTCAGGCCGTCATTTTCACGTGCTGCCGAATACGTACCTGGCAAAAGCACGTCTGACCGATGGTGGCCGAGTAGTTGGTAGGTATTACCATCGCTGGCAGTGACGTATACATCAGCCGTCACTGACCGCCCGCCGCCTACGATCCAGCTTCGGCGGTACTCGGCTTCAATAGCTTTCGAGCTCACTACTGTGATTGTCAAGTCGTGCTCGTGCTTGTCTTTTGCGAACGCCGAAACCACAAACAGCAGTAAGAACACTGCAATCATCTCACGCATCTTTTTTCCCTTTCAGATTACGGAACGATGCCTGGTTATGGGGCGGTCTGCAATAGCACAAAAAGTTGGCGTCGCTGCTCTTGAAGGCCGCAGGTCATTTCCACTTAAAGCTTCGCATTCAGTACGTCCATCGATTCATTGGTCAGGCGTTTGCGCCAGGGAAAAGGCAGGCGCTGTTTTAGCAGGCTCCATCGGGTGTCGCGGTAAGGGTCTTCATTGCTGCCGTAGACGGGATGGTAAGCGTCGGCCCTCTGGCGGCCCGGGACCTCAATGCCAAAATCGTTCAGTTGCAGGAACTGCCGCATCTGGAGCTTGTAGCGGCCTTCGACGCCAAAAATGAGTTCGAGCAGGCTTTCATTCAGCCACACGATATGGCGCAACCCAAACTCCCAAATATAGGTATATCCCTTGAAAAACTTCCAGTCAGCTTTGGTGGCACGCCACATGCCGACGATCTCCCGGCGGATTTTCCACCGTACGAAATTGAGTTCCTCCGCGGTCAATTGCCGGGTGCGCACATTGCTGAAATAGCCATCATACCAGCGAAAATCGGAGAGATTGGCGACGCGTCCGTCCGCTAACATTTCCTCGCGCAAGGGGGTCTTGGGATACGGCGTCATGATCTGGTCCATGACACTGGTAATCCCCATTTTCTTGATGAACTGGTAGTTTTCGCGAATACTCTCCGGGTCGTCATCCGCAAGGCCATTGATAATGCCCGCGATGACGACAATGTCTTCCTTCTGGAGGGCGGCCACACCACGCTGGATGGTGTCGAGGGTATTGGGCTTATGCATCGTCTTCAGGTTCTTGACCGACACATTCTCGATGCCCAGGAAAATAGACACGAACCCCGCCCGGGCCATTTTCCTGGCAACATCGGGCCGATGGGCGAAACCAATCGGACTGGCTTGGGTTGTGAAGATCAGGTTCTTCAACTTCAAGCGAATGACTCCGTCGCACAACTGCTCGAAGCGTCCCATGTCGAGGGTGATATTGTCATCGGTGCAGAAAATGTGGCGCGCGCCGCGACTGTAAGCGTCTTCGATGTCGGCCAGGACGCGGTCCAAGGGAAAGAGGCGAAAGGAGCGACCGTACATTTCGCGGATGCTGCAGAAGTTGCAGAGATGCAGGCAGCCGCGCGAAGTCTCGATGACGTCGGCGCGGCGGAAATACATGTGAAATCCCTTGGCAAGACGCTTGTCGCGGGCGGGTATCCGGACTCTGGTCAGGTCTTCGAGCGGTCGCGCCGAATTGTGGCGGAAGAGTTCTCCCTCTTTGTAAGAAAGTCCGAGGATGTTTTCCATCCCCTTGCCATCGGCCTCGATACTATTCAGCATCTCTCCAAAGGCAAAGTCCCCTTCTCCTCGTATCAGGAAGTCCCACAAGTTCGCGTCCGGACCGGCGGCGATGTTCTCTGAAAACAATGTGGCGTGATAACCACCGAGAACGGTTCGAATCCGGCTGTCGAACTGCTTGGTCAAGTAGGCGAAGCCGACGGTGGTGTCATACTGAAAAGTCATGGACGTGAAGCCCACGACGTCCGGCTTAAATTCCCGCAAGACCCGTAAGAAGCGCGGGACCGCCTGCTTGCGCCAAATCACCATGTCTGCCACTCTGACATCGTGGTTATCGATCTGGCCGGCAATCGTTGCCATCGCGACACTAGGCGGCTCCCATTGCCTGCGCGGGACCCACGGCGACGTTGCAGGGCTTTGAACCAGCAATGCTCTCATTTGGCCTCAACCTGACGTTGTTCGCTAGCAAGATGGAATTTTAGCATTAGTGGCAGGACCGAAGACCAGTACTTCCAGGTGTGCCCACCCGGTCCAGTCGACCACACGTGCGCGATACCGAGTTCCGTTAGCTCTTGGTGTAAGTCGCGCATTGTAGCGAAAAGACGGTCGTCCGATCCACAGGCGAGGAAAAGCCTGGGAACAGGGCCTGGAACCACGATTGTATGCTTGCCCCGGCCCTGGGAATCGAGTGGCCCGGGCGGTGGCGGCTGCGATGGCCAGAAGCTCCACTGTTCATCGACGAGCCCACTCACAACGCTGACGCTGGCGAACCGGCCGGCGTAGCGCCGTCCCACATCCAGCGACAGATAACCGCCGAAGGAGAAGCCGCCGATCGCCCAACGCTGGCGTTCGAAAGGGATGGCGTAGTAGCGTGAGGCCGTTCCCGCTACCTCCTCGGCCACCAAGGTCAGATAATTGGGGTAGGGAAAGCGGTCTGAATACTGGCGGTAAAAATTGTTGAAACGAACGTCGGGCAGGACCACGATCGCGGGTCGCACTTCGCCCCGGCCCAGCATCTCGTCGTACACCTGGTCAACTTTAAGATGTTGCAACAGGTCCTCCGGTCGGTCCCACCAACCGTGATTCAAGATGAATACCTCGGAAGGCGCCTGCGTCTTGGGTACCAGGGCCAGAAAGAAGCGGGGCCCATTCATCTCCTTGGACCAGAAACGAATACGCTCCACGACGAGATTGGTGCGCTCCGCGAGGCGCACCACCTCGATCTGGCCGGGGGCCAGCGGGGTCTTTTCAAACGGTTCCTTGTGCATTCGCCCGCAGGCGGCCAGGAGCGAGGTTGCCATCAGTGTCAGTCCCCGTAGTCTCCAACGGTTCAACACCGCGACACCTCACTGAATTGCTGTCCATCACCGGCGGCCACGCCGGCTTTCCGGTCGGCCATGGGGATGTTGAAAGCAGAATTCTACTCCGATTTTAGCGGAGATCGCCATTTCTTGGGACAGCCGGGGCAAACAAAAGGAATATCTCCACGCTGACGTCAGGTCATCGAAGATGCTCATTGAGGTATGCCTTGTAGCAAAAGGCCACGATGTTCGGCCGAAATATCCGCCGCGATTAGGGTTTCTTTTCCAGACGGACCGCGCCCGCAACGATGGTCGCTCGTTCTGGCGAGAACCCAGCGTAATAACCTCTCTGAATCAATCCGTCGGGGCTCAGTCCCACAGCAACAACTCCCATCTGTATCTTCTCAGGTCTCTTGTTGTGCCAGGAGAGCTGCACGTAGTTCTCGTTATAGAAGATTCCCCTAAGCGATAGTTCGTCCCCCTCAGTAGAGCCGGCTCCTCGAAGGACTCCGTGCGCCTTGACGGTGCGCTTCACCGCGGTAAAGGTAATCGTTAATGTAATTCTCTTCCTCGGCTTTGAAGGGTCCTCAACGTAGAAGTCGCTGCCCTCTCCTTCCCACCGGCCCAAGAACGCTTTCCGCCTCGATGAGAGATATTTGGATCGATATTCAATTATTGCCGAAATCACGACGGGCAACGCAGCTGCCAAGATGACCCCAGCGGCCCCGATCATCGCGACTGCGATTGCACTTGACATTGAAGTTCCCTGCAACCTTCGTAACATTAAGCAAAATCGGGGTGCTCAAGACTTCAATTGTAGCTGTTCCTGGCGCTCGTTAACCCAACAAGGGCGATCGTTCCAAACTGACCCGCTGCCCGTCGGTCAGTTTCTTTCGGATCACCTCTTCGATCCGCTCCAGGGTATCCAAGCTATGCGCGTCGATTTCTCTCGGCATGAATTCGACTTCAAAGTGCGCTTCAAGAAAAGCGACGAGGCCGACCATGCCGATCGAGTCGATGAGACCGCCGGTGATGAGGGGCGTGGCGTCCTCGATAGCGGTCTGATGCACACCGAGCAAAACATTTTCAGCGATGAACTGCCGGACTTCGGTCTTGATCTCCATGGTCCAGTCCTTCTGCGATTCTGCCTAAAGCCAGGTAATCGATCTTGCCCCGGCTTCCCTTGGGTATGGTATCCAAAAATACGATGCGGTCGGGCAACATATACAGAGGCAGTGTCCGCGCACAGTGGCCTTTGGCTTCGACCACGGTAACAGCGCCAGCGGAGCGGGCGCGCACGAAAGCAGTTATGGCGGTTCCCATCCTCCCGTCCCCGGTAGCGACGACCGCCACTTCCAGTATATCTTCTTGGCGGGCTAGTGCGGCCTCTATCTCCCCTAGTTCAATGCGGAAACCGCGGCGTTTTACTTGGCGGTCGAGCCGTCCCAGGAAAAGGTAGTGGCCGTCAGGCGCGAGCGACACGCGGTCCCCGGTGCGGTAATACCGTTTGCCCTCCAAACTGACAAAGGCGCGTCGCGTCTCTTCGGGGCGGTTCCAATACCCACTCATCAGGGAGCCGCCGCCGACGAGCAGTTGGCCGCTCGACGCCTCCACCGTCACCGTGGCGTAGGGGCAGGGATGGCCGATAGGCAGCGGCCGCGATCCGTCGAAATCGCGCGGCACGCGACACCAAGTGACCACATTGGTCTCGGTGGGGCCGTAGAGGTTAGCGCAAACAGCCTGCGGGACCGCAGCCTGCAACCGCGCCACGTTTGGACCGGGAAAGACCTCACCGGCGAAGAGGATGACACGGAGGCCGGGATACTCATGCTCCGCCAACCGTCCCTCCTGTAGCATGCCGGCCAGGATAGACGGCACTGAATACCAACAGGTGATGCGGGTGTCGCGCACGAACTGCACCAAGAACCGCGGCATCCACATGATATGGCCGGGAACTAGAACGCAGGTGGCACCGCACAATGCCATATTGAAAATGTCAAAGGTGGAAAGGTCGAAACTCAGAGGCGACGGGCATGCGATGCGGTCACTTGAACAGACCTGAAACTCGCGAGCGGACCATTTTACGAAAGCGCTTACCGCGCCGTGGGAAAGGACCACTCCCTTTGGTCGGCCCGTAGATCCGGAGGTAAACAGAATGAAAGCCGGGTCGCCGGCGTCTGCCCTGGGCAGCGAGTCTATGCCGGTAAGAGCATCCCGCACCGGTTGCCAAGCGATGCTCGCACCGGTCTGGCGATCGGTGATTCGCGGCGGGAAACTTTCGCCCTCGATCACCAGCCGTGCCGCGCTGTCCGCCAATGTTGTTTCGATTCGTTCCTTCGGCCACTGGGGATGGATGGGAACATAGATTGCTCCGGCGAGAAGGGACGCAAAAATAGAGACGATCGCTTCGGTGGTCTTCGGTAGCACCAAAGCTATGCGGTCCTGCTTTTGGATGCCGTGTTCGACGAGCCGTACGGCCAGCGACGCAGCCTGCTCGAACAACTCGCAGAAAGAAGTGACCCGATTCTCTTCGACTATGGCCGGAGTGTCGGGCACGGCCGCGGCCGTGTGCCGAAGCCAGTCGCAGAGCAGGTCGCTTTTAGGCTCGGGCAAGCGTCACCCCCCAGGTAAAACCGATCCCTGCGGAAGCGAATAGCAACAATTGCCCGGGACTAATTCGGCCCTCGCGCCGCATGTTCACATAATTGATGACGAGATCGCTGGCAAAGGTGTGGCCATACTCTGCCATGGGCGTTGGCGGCAGGCCACCCTCGGGCAGTCCCACCATCCTGCGGAAACCTTCGCGGTCCCGATGGCTGATGTTGGAATAGATGAAATGGTCAACATCGTTCAAGCTCAGGGAAGACGCCGCCAGGACTTTTTGCACCAGCCGGAACAGGTTGAGATAGTAGATCGGCATCACCTCGTGTTCAATGGATACAGCATCGACCTTAATCTCGAGGTGGCCGTTCGCCTTGACTAGGGCAATGGCATCGTGCAGATGGCCGAGCGTCATGGCTTCGACGCCCAGCAACAAAGGGCCTTCCGTACCCTGGCGGCGCAGGATAACGGCACTCCCGGCGTCGCCTTGCACGGTAACTGGAAGCATTGAGCGGTTGCCGTGAGGCGCAGTATCGCCCGTCACCAGTAGGGCGGTCTGAATGCTTTCATCGGTGCTCATCCAACCCAGTGCGGTCTTCATTGCGAGGTGAAGCGCTCCACAGCCGCCGGTCTTGAAACTCAAGTTCAGCGAAGTTTCAGCCCCTAGTTCGGCGCTGAGTTTGTGGGCGAAGGAGACGTACTGCGAGTTCTCTCCGGGGAAGGTGCTGTAATCCAGGATGAGATTGATGTCCCGCGCCGTAATCCCAGCTTCCGCTATCGCCGTTGAAGCGGCCTCGAGAACTAAGTCATAGGGTTGCGTGCCGTCGCAGACACGGACGCGGCTTAGTCCGAGACCTTCTACGGCATTTCGTCTCGCCTGTGCGCTCAGCGGAGCGAGCGTTGTCTCCACTCGAGCTCGTTCCCGCTTCAAGACCGCTTCCACGGCCTCATCGTCGGGCGGAACGGCGTACGCCGCGGATGCAATTCGCACATTGATGTTCAAGGCAACTCCAGCAGAAGCGCCGCAAAACCACTGTCGCCGGATGTTCCTAACAAGAGAGCCTGCCCGCTGCCCAACCGACTGCTCAAGGCCAGGATTAAGTGGAGAAGAGCGCTGGTATCGGCCAGACCCGCGGCAACGGCCTGAGGGGGGACGATGACCGCACCGTATCCGGTAAGCTCGCGGGCCAAGGCGGTTGTAGAACTGGTGGCGCAAGGCGCGCCATTACCGGCACAAATCGTGAGACTCGGGACCGAACCGCCGAGCATCTGGCGGATGGTGTCCACGGGCTGTCCGCCTGCCGCCCAGCGGCCCGAGCTGAGATGGGCATAGGAGCGCGCTTCCAGCCGGCCCGCCGGTTCCAGTAGCAATGCGGCTACCCCTTCGCTGGGCACGAAACCGCCGTCTTCCGACACAGACTCCGAGTTGTAGCAGGCCGGCGACAACAGACCTGCCGCCTCGTACCATTCGTAGACGGCGCGCGTGAGTGTATCCCCCGCGAGGACAATGGCCAAGTCAGCCTGCCCGTGGCGAAGCAAGGAAGTGGCTTGGATCAGCGCGCTCTCGCCCGCAAAGCCCTTGCTGCCGACCGTGATATTAGGCCCTCGCAGGTCGTGAAACAAAGCCACGTGACTGGCCGGAGCGTTGGCGAGAGTCTCCGGGAAGGTACTGGGATCAGTCCCAGACCAGCCATTTGCGTCAGCGCTTTGGTAGAAGGCTTCTGTGAGTTCAACACAGCCGAAGCCGGTGGCGAAGACCACGGCAACCCGTGCCCGGTCCACCTGGCTTAGTTCGATCCCAGCATCCTTAAGGGCCAGGGACGATGCCACCAAGGCCCATGCCGACAGGCGATCCAGACGCCTGGTCTTCAGGCCCGGCACTACGCTGGCGGGGCGAAACGGTTTCACGAGAAACGCTCGCCGCAGCCCGGCGGTTGTCCATGCGGTGATGGCACTGGGTTCCAAAGGACACCGCGGGATTAGTCCGGCGAGCGGACCATAGGAACTCACTGAACCTATACCGGTTATGGTTGGCAAATTCGGAGTCATGACCGACCGCTCCCGAATATGAGCGCCGTGTTGCTGCCACCAAATCCCGCGGAAACCGACATTGCCAGCGGCAGCGTCTGGCGTCGAACTTCTCCCCGTAGCCAGTCAACACCCGGGCTCTCGATGGGGTTCGACAGTCGCAGCGTCGGGAACAGTGCGCCGCAACGAACGGCCGTGATCGTGAGGGCTGCCTCCAAGGCGCCGGCCGCCCCCAGACAGTGTCCGAAATAGGACTTTGTCGAAGATACAGGAATGGGACGCTGGCGTCCGCTGAAGGCGGTTTCGTATGCGTTGGCCTCAGCAATATCGTTCAGGGGCGTGCCCGTGCCGTGGGCATTCACATAGCCGACCTCACCACAACTGACGTCCGCCATTTCCATGGAAAGGCGCATGCAAGTCGCCAAGCCGTTTCCTTGTTTCTGTGGCGCGGTGGGATGAAATGCATCATTGGTCATGGCCCATCCACGCAGTACCGCCAGAACGTTGGCATTGCGCGCCGTAGCCCCAGCGAGCGTTTCGAGCACGAGAACTGCGGATCCTTCGCCCAGGTTCAGCCCCTTGCGATTCTGGTCAAAGGGCTTGCAGGGGCTTGGATCCAATGCCTGCAGGGAGTTGAACCCGCTCAGCGTGAACGGGCACAGTGCGTCACTGCCCCCTGCCAAGATCATGGGCGCGGCTCCGTCGAGCAGCATGTTGGCGGCGAGCGCGATCGCCATCGCTCCGGAAGCGCAAGCCACAGAAACGGCACAGCGTGGTCCGCGAATGCCCAAATGCGCACCCACAGTGTCGGCAACGTGCGCCACCGGATAGGAAGAAGCCCGCAAGAGACCGCCGCGCCGATACCAAGCGGCCGGATCCTGAGCGATTCCGGGATCGATCTCGGTCAAGCCCGCGACCGTGCTGGCCATCACGACGCCGCTCTCCCGGAAGGCAACGCTCTCGCAATCGAAATCGGCTACTGCGTCTCGAGCCGCCACCACCGCGAGTCGATCAGTGCGGGAGTATCCAGAGTTGGAGCCTTCCGCCGGAAGTGGCAATCCGCAGACCTGGGCAGTCGTTCCTTCGAAGCCGGGATACAGATCCTTCGTGGGTGCCAGACAGCACTTTCCCGAGAACATGCCTGCCTGCAGGTAGTCCAAGCCGATGCCATAGGGGCTAACAACGCCGACACTAGTAACGACGATGGTTTTCCGGATATCAGTCACGGGAGGTAACCGGCCAAAAATCAAAAAAATTCAACCACTGATCGTGATGGGTCGTCAACGTTTCTTCCAGGAACCGGACGGCTTGGCACAAACCGCTTTGCGGGCCGGCGTCGCGGTCACCGGAAGGGACCGGCAGGATCGGATCGCCCATTAGAACGCGGTAGCGCAACCAACCCTGGCGAATCACAAAACCGGGCAGCACCGGGGCGCCCGAAACCTGCGAAAGCAGGAAGGGGCCCAGCGGAAAGGGAGCGGGTTGTGAAAAAAACGGGACATCGGTACCATGACGCCGGTAGACGCGGTCCCCCTGGATCGCCACTATCTCATTTCGATGCAAGGCCTGTAAGAGTTCTATTGTGGCCCGCACACCGCCGCTGAGATCCACAATTTTGAGCCGTTCGTTAGCCATCAAATTCCGCAGCATTATCTCCGCCGGTTTGTCCTCGACCACGCGGGCCACGTTGACAGGCCGGTCGTGCATTTCAAGGAGGCGCGAGGCGAATTCCGAATTCCCCAGATGTGCCGTCCATACGATGAGCCCATTGCCTGCGGCCAGGCATTGGTCGATCTTGGCGACGCCGCGCTCCTGGTCCACCAGCATGGAGAGCAGTTGCGAATGGGTGGCCCGGGGGACATAGCAATAGGAAACCATGAAGTCGCAGAACGAATAGAAGACGCGATAAACCTTCCATTGCAGTGCGAACCCGCGCTTGCCCGAGACCCGGCGAAGATTGCCGGCTACCGCCCGGCGCTCCGGCTTCAAAAGGAGGAAGAAGATCAGCGCCGTTACCAACGCGATGGGGGGATGGAGCAAGCGTGGCAGCCACGGTATGGAACAAAACACAATCCGGTGAGCCAGAACGTTGTGAAAATGGTGCTGGTACCAACGCGTCAATTTCCGCCTGCCGTCATGAGGTCGCCAACATTGTGAATCACTTTCCTCTTCAACACCGAGTACATGTGAACGATCTCCATGTCGCTATACCCGATGGAGCGGAGTGTGCAAACCGCGCCGTCGACGGCGGCGGGATTGCTTAGTCCAAAGCGGCGGTGGTACTCAAGCTGAATACCATACATGTCTTGCTTAGACAACGTGGGAGTGCCTAACGGTAGATCGTTGTAAGAGAACCTGCTGGTGAGTCCGAGGCGCTCAGGATCCCAACCGGCCTCTACAGCCTGCTGGTTGATCGCGCAGCTCGGGAAGAACCGCAAGCAAAAGTGGTAGGGCAATAACGACGGCTTCGGCAGTTCGCTTAACCAGTCCAGGGTGCGGTGCGCCAGTTCACGGGTTTCCGTGGGGAAGCCGTACATGGTGGAGACGTTCACGACCGCGTTCTGGCACTGAGTATAAGCGATGATGCGCCTGGCCTTTTTCAGATCGAGGTGTTTCTTTACTAGGCGTTGAATTTCGTCTGCACCCGATTCGACGGCGTAGGTGAACCAAACGGCGCCGGCTTCCACAGCACGATCCACGAACTTCTCGCTAGTGATATCGGCACGCAAGCCGTTGACGAAGTAAAGCCGCAGTTTGAGCCCCGCCGCCGTGATCAGGTCGAACAGTTCCAGACAGCGCTTTAAGTCGACGTTGAAGATATCGTCGACGACATAGAAGTCCTGGATTCCGTGCTTGTCGTGCAGTTCCTTGATTTCCTCGAAGATGTTGGCGGCGCTCCGTAGCCGGATGCCCTTCCAATGGCTGAAACAAAAGGTGCAATGGTACGCACAGCCGCGGCTGGTGAGCAGCACTCCCTGCCGCCGGTGATTGTATGCGTAACTGAGTTGACGCTGGTACTGATCCAAGTCGATCAAGTCGTAGGCGGGGAAGGGCAGGCTGTCGATGTCCGCAACTTCCAATTGGTCTTCGTTTTCCACCACCCCGTCGTCCGTCCGGTACAAAAGTCCTGCGATTGAGGGAAGCGGCGCTCCCGAGAGGAGGTCGACGAGAACCTTCTCGCCTTCCCCTTTTACGGCGATCTCCAGTTCAGGCACCTCCTGGAAGAGCCTGGCCTTGTACGCCTGTACGATGGGTCCACCGGCAACGAGGGTGGCGTCGCTGTGGGTGCGCGCCAAACTGGCGATGCGCTGGAGTTCCTCAAGAAAGAAGGCGATGGACCGGATACCTACGACATCCGGCTGAAACTCGTTCAAGATGCGGATGAAGCGCTCATCGTCCGGAGAAGAAAGCGAGGACTCGACGATGCGGAACTCTACGCCCGGCAGAGCCGTGCGAGCATAGGACGCGAGGTACATGAGGCCCAAGGGCGGGATATGCACCTCGTAAGGCATAGTAGTCCCCACCCACTTACCCATGTTGTTCCCCTCTACCAGCAGGACCCGGGCCGCTGGCTTCGTTCTACAGCAGGCGACATGGGGGAACCCACTCATGGAATGTAGCTGTTATGTCTTTGCTGCCGCCATTTTGGATTCGATGGTAGCTGCCAAAGCGTCGACACTTCCCCACCCTTTCTCGTCGAACTTGGCGTCCACCAGCTTGACACCGAAGTGCCTCTCAATCGCAAGAATGAGTTGAAGGATATCGATGGAATCGACATCCAGGTCGCCACCGAGCAGTGGCTGATCGTCGCGCAGATCCTCTGGGGTCAAGTCGGTGATCCGCAAGCTCTTCAGAATAATCGGCTTGAGTTGTTCCTTAACGCTTGCCATGATGTTTATTTGCGGCAGTATAGCATAGCCTCAAGCTCATCGTATCAGGCGACAAGCCGAGGTTAAACCCAGAAAACCCCGAGAAGCATAGCCGATTGGATCCAGAAGTACCGTTCTGTCCGCGAGCAAGTCGCTAACCGGTTGGTCACGGAAATGGCCGATCTGCCGGTAGTGGGCGATGAAATAGAGCACCCGTAAAAAGACTTTCCAGCGCATGGGGGCAAAGTACCCCGGGGTTATGAGGGGTACGGCCCGGCCCTCTCTTACTTCAGCGGCGAAACCCCAAAAGCTCCCAGCCTGCGATACGCAGAGCACGGAGCTGGCAAGCAGGAGATGGCTGTCCCCGCCGCCTATTATGGGCTTGTCCACGTGCTTGGCTAACTCGAGGACACGGTCGTTCTCCTCTTGGCACCGCATTCCGTTGTACTCGAGGGCATGAATCGCCCAGCCGTACCGCCGCAGAAGCTCTTCCACTGGGATCTTGCGGTGCAGATCCTTGCCCCAAGGAACGAGAGGGTGGTTCAACACCACCAGACATCCACTGGCACGCAGTATTTCGAACAGATCGTCCGACTGCTCCGCGCGGGCTGCCGCCTGAAGACTGGCATGGGTTTCAGCAACGCCGGACTCGGGTAAACCGGTGATGCCCAGGTGGAAGAGATAGTTCTGAAAGCGGAAGGACAGTTCCTCGCCGAGAGGATTGCGGTGCGCATTCGCGGGATGCTTCCGCCGCAGTTCAACACTACCGGCAACTTCGTCATGGTCGGTAATTCCCAGATGGACACCGTCGAAGCCAAGAGGGGCGACGCTGGAGGATTCCGTGAGAAACACGTCCTCAACCGTCAGTGGCGCCCGGTAGTAGACCTCGGCATAGTCCAAGTCGGGAACCGACGCGAGTCCAAACGCCCACTGGAGGACATGCCGGAACGGCCGCATGAACCACAGGTTTACCACCTCGTTCAGAGAGGCCAAGTTCTCAATGGAGTGGTAGGAGTGGTTGTGGAGTGAAACTGCAAAGTCAAATTCTCGCGCCGGCTGGGGACACGAACGGTAAGCATAGTCCTCGATCACCCAGTAACCTGTACGCATCATCTGCTGTCCTTCTCCGTTGGTGCAGAACTATAGTAATCCGCCATCGACCGCGATCACCTGTCCGGTGATATAGCTTGCTTCCGGAGACGCCAGAAATGCCACCAGCGGGGCCACCTCTTCGGGCTTGCCAAAACGCCCCAGAGGAATTTCGGAGAGCAGTCGTTTCTCCTCTTTCTCGATGTACTTGGTGGACATGGGGCTGGGGATCACGCCCGGGCAGACGGCGTTGACTCGGATATTGAATCGCCCCACCTCGCGGGAAAGCGCCTTGCTGAAGGCGATAATGCCTCCCTTGGAAGCCGAGTAGTTGCACTGGCCGGCTTGGCCGCGTACTCCGCTGGGCGACACGATATTGCTGATGGCTCCGCTGCTCTGGCGCATCATGCCCGGCAAGGCCAACTGCGAACACAAATACGTGCCGCGGAGATTGGTATCGATCACTTCGTCCCACTGCACCTCGGACATAAAGGCCAACAGGGAATCGCGGTTGATTCCCGCGTTATTCACCAGATAGTCGACCGCACCGTATTGCTGTTCAAGGCGATCGAACATCGGCGCCACGCTCGTATGGCGGGATAGATCGGCTTCCACGGCCAGCGCTTGTCCGCCGGCGGCGATGATGCGCTCCACCACCTCGGTCGCGGACTCTCTCGCGTGATGATAGTGCACGGCTACGCGGAATCCCGCGCTCCCCAACGCTTGAGCGATGGCGGCGCCGATGGTCCCCGAGGCGCCCGTCACTAATGCGGTCTTCATTTCAGCCATGTGTTCGATTATTTCAACGGTTTGTAGATCATAAGATAAGCCCCCAAGGCGAGTTATACCGCGGTAGGTTCCCGGCGAGAGCATAGGAAACAGTGCCTTGCACCAGGGTGCCTTTGGGGCCGGGGGTATTGAAAGCGAACTCCAGACCGTCAAACTCGCGGAAATGGTTGGACTCCTGCAGGTTGCGCGCCTGTGCATAGCTGTACATCCCATCGATCCTTATGAAGTCCATCACGCTGAAACCATAGTGCACGCTCCCCGAGGCGATAGCATCAAATAAGTCCATACCGCTCGGAATACCGTGAACGACGCACCTAAGAGAGAAGAGCGACGGAAAGTAAAGCGAGAACCGATCCATTTGGTTCCCACCACAGTAGGAGAAATCCCATCCACCCTTAGGCTGGTGTTTTCGTCGCCGACGAACTGGAAAGGCAGCGGTGGTAACACGATCAATTTCCCTTGGAATTCGCACTGCTCAGCGGACCTTAAGCCTGCGGCAAGATTTCGATCCGCAGGAATCGAGATGGCCGCCCGAGGAAGACCGGCTCCCGCCGTCAGTGGTAAAAACACAAGACCGGAAAGCAGCAGAAAAGCCACACATCGCCCCACACCCGCCACTCTGAAGAAGGACAGCGATGCCGAGCCAATCGACGATTTCATTGAGTTTAAACCCCGATGATCTTGAGTAAGTTGAGACTAGTCGTCCCGGGATGTCGGGTCGTTTTCGAGTCGAATCAATTCCTCGGCACTGCGGAGCCTGGCGCCCGCGTTGTAATCGCAGAAAGGAATCAGCTGTCCATCGGTCGCGACATACTGGATGATGCAACGCCTGAGGCGGCGCAGATTGTAACTGCGAGCGTCCATAAAGTGCATGCCCGCCACGAACATCCCGTTGAAGCCTCTGCGAAACCAGCCCGCAGACCTTCCCCGAGTCTTGTCCTCGAAATTCTCCAAGCCGCGCAGCAGACGTTGGAAGGTGAGCCCGTCCGGGGCCTTCCGCTTATCAAAACATTGCGACAGCCGCCCGAATTGGCGGATGCGCGAAATCTGCCGCTCGATGATGCCCCGATCGGTACCCGGAGTTAACTCAACCATGCTTCGAAAGAAACGGTCCAGATCGAAGAAACTGCTAAGACAGAAGGGCTTGTTGTTGTCGTCAACGTAGAAAAACGTGCCGAGCGAACAATGGGCATCGCTGGCGGTGGGAATGGTAGTTTCGTGGCGGACGCTGTCGAGGGTGCGGCTGATCAACGATATCGAGCTCAGCGGGAACCAATCGTCGGGGAAGCGGGTCAATCCAGTCTGTTGACCAAACTCTCGCGCCATAGTGGCAAGGTTGAAGGGCTCGGAGGTCTCGTCTGCGACTTCAACCCTGCCCACATGCGCAGCCGGCTGTATGCTGATTCCGGTAACGTGTTTGCTGTGTTCGAGAGCGAACTGGAAGATGGGCCCCAATTGGTCGACGTTGACGGAGTTTACTATGGTCGGAACCAGTACCAGCCGCATGTTCGTCTTCGCGACGTTGTTAACGACCGCAATCTTTTTGTCCAACAGCCGCTGGCCGCGCAGTTTAAGGTAGACCTCGTCGTTGACGCCATCAAACTGCAGATAAAGCGTATGCAGGCCCGAATCCTCACAGAGTCTTGCGTAGTCGAGATTGACGAACCGGCTTCCGTTCGTTGCTACCTGGATATGCGTGAAACCCAGATCGCGAGCGGTACGAAGGATGTTCGGAAACTCGGGGTGCAGAGTGGGCTCTCCGCCGGAGAACTGGATGTGGCGGCACGGCACTGGGCGATCCAGCAGCGACTGGAGCATTCTGCCCACTAGTTTCGTATCGAGGAAGTAGTGGTTCCCGTCGCCCGTGGCCTCCGCGAAACACACGGGACACTTGAAATTGCAGCGGTTCGTAATGTCGATTACGGCCAAGCATGGCTCGTTGTGGCTGGCGGTGGCACAGTCGCAAGCCTCCCCATGGGCTGGCGCCACCTGCTGGCCATCCGGAAAGACCAGCTTGTTCCACTCTTCCAGCCTCCGGTACAAATCCGCATCGGAGAAGATCAGGGAATCGGTGGTTTCGTGGCATGAACACTGCGGACGCTGATAGACCTTGCCTCCTTGATCGACGATCACTGAAGTAATCGGTTTGCCGCACTCGGGGCAGCGCGACAAGATCGTGTCAATGACGGTATCGCGAACGTGCGGCTTCATCATCAATTTTTTTGTCAATTAAGGCTTGGACGGTTCAGTATATACGAAACACTTGCCGGCGACCCACTAGAGAGTTGGTTGCATAACTCGGTTTTGTGGGTAGGGCACGGCCTCCAGCCATTCCGCCCAGGGCCCGGGGAAATGCGGGTTAGTAGCCCCCCGCGGGACGCGCCAACCGAGCTGAAAGGGATTTATGAAACCATTGTGGGTACTGATACAAGCACTCACTCCCGATCGACTATCGCTCGTGTTATCTGCTGCGGTGCGGCATGGCAGCGACTCATTGAGTTGGGCCGCTCATCTGTCTTCTCTCTTCCCCTAAGAGAATGACAGCGGGAACCAGCCAGAGGCCGCCGACCAGTGCTAGAGCGACGCCCAACGAAGTTACGAGACCCATCTCGGCGAGCGGCGCGAAACTGGAAGCCATGAGTGCCCCGAACCCGATGATCGTAGTCAGGTTCGACTGAATCAGCGCCGGGCCCGAAGCCTTCGCGATCACGAGAATCCCGTGGCGCTCGTTTTCCAGGTAACGGCGGACTAGATGGATACCATTATCGATTCCAATGCCGATAATGAGTGGGATCGCCGTAATGGACATGAAACTGAAGCGGTGTCCCACCAGCAGCAATAGCCCGAAAGTTACGATGATGGCGAATATGATCGGCATCAGTACGACGAGCGACACCCGGAGGTTGCGGAAACAGAGATAGACGATCAGGACGATGGCAGCCGCCGTCCACACGAATGCCCTGCGGCTGTCGCGAAGGACTCGGCTCTGCACGTCGCGGTTGATCTTGTCGAAAGAGAACTCCACGAACGGACCGAATTGGTTCCGCCAGGACTCGAGGACAGTCTCCGGAATCACCTGGGTAGCATTGGGATCCGCGGCATAAAAGGCAATTGCTGCGACGTAACTACCGTCGCTCGTCTTGCGAATGCTGTCGTCGAGCAGCCCTGGCGGCAGGAACTCGGCGGCCCTCTCCAGGGTAATAGGTTCCGTGTCTTGTCCCATGTTTTGCAGCCGCTCGATAAAGGGCTGGTGCGGCTCTGTTCGAAAGCCATTCTCGCGGAGCGAGTCGTCCAAGGCGCGGGCGGAGGCCGCCAGATTGATGTTCGCCAGCGAACCGGCCCGTTGCCTCTGCGTGCGGGCTGAGGGAAGCAGGTTCGTGGGAGAAAAGATGGACTTGAGGACGCCGCGCTGCCGATAGGCTTCCAGACCGGCCGTCAGCTCTTCGGCCCTCTGTAGGACTTCCTCCTGGCCGCCGGCAATCAAAAGCACGTTCGGGCTGCCCTCAATGCCGAACTTTGCGGAAAGGCGGTTCTGTGCCGCAATGGCTGGGTTGTCGGCGCCACCATTGATCTCGAAGCGCCCTCCGATCCTGATGGCAGGCAGGGCCAGTAATGACAGCAGGAACATCGCCAACGAAAAGGCGACGACGAGGCGCGCGTGCCGGCCCACAAAATCGACAGATTTCCGCGCCATCCAGGGAAGGAAGCGGAAGGTAATGGTCTCCGGCGCGAGCGGCTTGGAGAACCGCCACCATAGCTGCATCAGCGCGGGAACGGTCAAGAGAGTGTGGAACAGCATCATGAACATTCCGACGGTGAGAATGAACCCGAACTCTGCCAGTGCTTTGAAGCTGGAGGTGGCCAGTGAGGCGGTGGCTGTTGCCGCCGTTAGGATGCAGAAGACTACGCTAAGCCCAGTGGTTTCGAAGGTGCGAAACACGGCCGCGTTCAGCGTCCCTCCCTTCGCCCATTCCTGCGGCACTCGGTTAAAGAAATGTACGACTTGGTCGTCTCCCAGTCCCGCCAGGATAGCGATAAAGGACAGGCTGATGAGATTTACTTCTCCCGGATAAAAACTCGCTACGCCCGTAGTCCACAGGATGCCCAGACCGGTGGGCAGCAACGACAAAAGCAGCAGCGGAATTCTGGGGTAAATCAGCAAGCACAACACCAGATTGCCGACGATCGAAATCAGAGAAACTCGACGAATATTCCTTTCGATGAACTTGTGGTCCTGCTCTGCGTAGACGTAAGCGCCGGCCGGGATAGCCCGCACGCCGGAATTCCGGAAGGTGGGCTCTGCGCTAATCGACTGGATATGCACACGTAACCATTGCACGACTCGCTCGGCGAACTTGTAGTCCACGGCCGACCGGCTAGGCTCGGCAATGATGAGCAGTGCCTTGTGGTCCTTGCTGAAGAATCGGTTCCCAGCTCCCCAGGTCAGGTCGAAGCTGGCGAACTGCGAGAACCCCCGGCTGTTGTGCGCCCCCACTTCCATGAGGCCCAGCGGATCGGCGACGAAGTAATTCGTTCCTAGAGAGGAGAACGGCGTGACCAGTTCGGTGGCGGCGCGGCGCACGGTTTGATGAATCTGTTGCGGGTCCAGCCGCCGTTTGAGATCTTCGGTTTGCTCGGGCAGGACGAATGACGGAAAGTTCCAGGTGAAGAACCGCACCATGTTCAGCAGTTCTGCTTCCTGCAAACCGCAGCGCGCCTGTTTAAACAGCCCGCTGGTTAGCATATCGGCGGTGAGACGATCGGCCATTTCCTCCATCTCGCCGGTGGTGTCCGTTCCTCCCTCCGGGGTCTCGATCAGCACGAAGAGCTGATTGCCATAACCCAGCTCTTTGCCGATTTGGCTCGCGGCTCGCCATTGCGGGTCGCGATTACCAAACAGGTCTGTCAGGTCGGTACTGGTGCGCAGGTTGTGGATGTTGGTGCACAAGAACAAGGTCAGGACTAGGGTAAGGGCTGTTATCAACCCCGGATGACCAACGACCAACCAGCCCACCAAGCGCATGAAACGGACCATCATGGCGCGGCCTCCGCCAACGGTTTCTTCGCAATGAATACGATATGAACCAGGGGCAGACGGTTTCGGAGCCGGCGCTCTTCAACCTCCATACCGGCGTTCTCCAGCACACTACGGTACTCGGGGGCCGGAAGCATCAAGGGCCGGACGCCGGTGCGCCCGCAGGCGAATATTAGCCGGTCGAAAGCCATGGTGATGGTGGACCACAGGCCGCGTTCACGATCATGGACCCGGAAAATCAGTCTCCCCTGCGGGGCGAGCGTCGAACAGCACCGTTTCAGCAAGGCTAGTTGCTCATCGGCGAGCAGATACTGCAAGACATCCAGAACAATAATCAAACCGGCTGGCGGAAGCTCGAAATGACGTACGTCTGCAACGCTCAGGTCTGTGTTCAGGGTCCCGAGGGCCTCGCGAGCGACTGCGATCCGATGCGCATCCAAGTCGCAACCAACCAAGCGCCGGCTGCCGTCTCCGAAAGCCGCAAAACCGAGAGTCATGCCGTAACCGCAGCCGAGATCCACTACCGTCCCCGATCCAAGATTTTCGGCGGCAAGCAAGCCGAAGACCCGATCCAGCCGCAGTTTCCACCGGACGAACCCGCGGTCGGCCCGCCCGCACCGAACAAACATCCGATTGACAAAGCGGACCCGATCCCGCAGTCCAGGATTGGCGGGCGCCTTAAGATGAAGATGGATCACAACTGCGGTAATCGCCGCACCAACGCCGCCGGCGATTACCCCCAGCGCCACGCTGCCAATCGCCCAGGCTAACAGCTCTTCTTTCATGTGCGCGCCAGCCAGACCGGCCGGGGTAAATGGCCGGAATGAGCCGCCGCGGAGAAACCAGCCGAGTTCCATAGAGGACGCGATAATCAGCGGCTGGAGCAGCGGATTGTTGATGAAAGTGCTGGCTAGGGTTAACGGCTTGTTAAGCCTGAAGAGCAAAGCGAGACCCACTGCCACAAGGGTCTGAAACCCGTAGATGGGCACGATGCCGATGAAGATCCCTAAAAACACAGCGGCGGCAGCTCGGCCAGGATCGAGCCTCTCCTTCAGCAAGGCGGTTGCGAATTGCCGCGCGTGAGTCTGAAATTTTCGGATCACCTGGTGGCCTACTCCATGGTCCGCGCGGCCATCAGGCCGACACCACCGACAACTCGCCGCTCGCTACGATCTCCCCGCCCACCCACACCGTGCCGCCGATGTAAGCCATCCGCCCGGCGTCGGCCAGCTTCCTGGTTTCAATGCGTAGCTCCTGGCCCGGAGTTACTGATTTGAAAAACTTGAAGCGGTTTACGGCCGCCAGCAGGGCCAGTTCCCCAGCGCCCTGCGGGGCGGCCGATCCCAGCATCACTCCCGCAGTCTGGGCCACCGCTTCGATCAGAAGAACGCCCGGCAGAATGGGCTTAGCGGGAAAGTGCCCGGCAAAAATCGGGTCTGCCGGATCAACGAACTTCACGGCAACACAGCGGGTCCCCGGCTCCAGTTCTTCAACCCGGTCGATCCACAAGAACGGAGGGCGATGAGGAATCATCGTCTCGATTTCACGTCGCTCGATCACTTTGGTTTGTATACCTCAAACATTTCTGCCGGAATCTCCGGGTTCACCGAGCTGACGTCGATGGCGAATACACTGTTTACACCGCTTTTGCCGTCCACTTCCAGCGACCGGAGCAGGAAGTCCCGTTTGTTCAGCTTCACTACAACGTAATTCAGCCTGCGACGAAAAGCGTCCGATCGGGGAACGAGCTTCATTTCGAAATCCCGGCGATCCTCCTGCACGGTGATGGTGAAATTCTTCTTCAGGTTCCCGACAGAATTCTCCCGGCTGAAATAAGACTGGGCGCGGCGAACGCTCCTTCCGACTTCCACGATCTCCGTCTTGCCGCCGGTCGTAACGTTGAGGTAGTTCTCGTTGAAGCGAATGCGCAACGGAGCCGGTTCGAAGTACTCCAGCATGAATCGGGTGGTGCCCTCGGCGCAAAACTTGCCGCGGAGCACCATAGGTTTCACCAGCAGGCTGGAGGTGCGGGTTTCGGTGATGGTGCCGCAGCCACTCGTGTATTTCTTCTGCGCTTGCTGAACGCCGTCCCAAATGCGCGCCAGCAGATCGTCGGACTGGGCAGCCAGCATTCCCGGAAAAATCAAAAACGCAAGGAGCCGGCAGAGTCTGGACCGCAAAATCATGTCACGCTCCCAGAAAGCGAAATGCGAGCGACCAGAGGCAGATACGCACTGTGTCTCGTACCGGCTTCATCTTGGAGCGCGCCTGGCCATTGTCGTAGATCATACGGACGGGAGCGTGTGCGATGGTGCAGCCTGACCGGGCCATCTTGATCAGGATTTCCATCTCTAATTCGTAGCACTGGCTCCGCAGTTCGGTTCCACAAAGTTTGTCCAAGCGGAATAGCCGGAATCCGCTCTGGCTGTCCCGGATTTTGCAGCCGACGAGCGCCGAGGCCAACCGGCTGCCGACCGTGTTGGAGTAGTAGCGCGCGCGAGGCATCCGGGCGCGATCGAAGAAGCGCGTCCCAATGACCAGGTCCGCTCCGGTCTCTTCGGCGACGCGAAGCATTACAGGGATATCTTCCGGCAGATGCTGACCGTCGCCATCGAGAGTGAGCACATGAGTGAAGTTTTGGGCGTGGGCGAAGGCTATGCCGGTACGCAGGGCCGAGGCCTTGCCGCAATTCGTTGGCGATTGCAAACAAGTAGCTCCGGCAGCTCGGGCAACTTCCGCCGTCCCGTCGCCGGAACCATCGTCAATCACGACGACTTTTTCAACATACTGTCTGGCCCCCTCAACCACATTGGCGATGTAAGGGGCTTCGTTGAATGCCGGAATTAGCGCGCAGGTTCGCATGGCGCAGGCTCAAGTGCTCTTTCGCCGACATGCTCCCGGGAGCCGGCCAGGACGAATTGGAATCCCCGTTCCCTCAGTCCATCGATTACCCGAGGCAGGGCTTCGAGCATGACATCTGTTCCTGCCGGCAAATGATCGTGCAGCAGGATGATGTCCCCGCTGGCCACTTTGTTCAAGATGCGCTTGGCAAGAACGCTCGAATTCGCCGTAAGTGTATCACGCGTCCGAACACTCCAAGAAACATACTCGAGTCCCGCGTCCTTGAGATAGGGCCCCAAAAGCGGATGACGCAGGCCAACCGGCGAGCGGAAAAAACGCGACCGGGAACCACAACTACGGCAAATACTCTCCGTGCCGCGCTCGATCTCGGCCCGTAGACGCCCGGGCATGAGAAAACAAAACAAAGCGTAGTGCGACCAAGTGTGGTTTGCCACTAGGTGCCCTTCGGCCCAGGTGCGGCGCACGATTTCCGGATACTGGTCCGCGCGCTTTCCAACCACAAAGAACGTTGCCTTCACACCTTTCTCCCGGAGCATGTCCAGTAACTTGGGCGTGTCTACGGGGTCGGGACCGTCGTCGAAAGTCAGGGCCACGCATCCTACACCATCCACCCGCGAGCGGTTCGCTACCAGCCATTGGTTGCGCGGATGAAACAGCAGGTAGAGCATGACCACCGTGCCAACGGTGTAAATTGAGGCCACGAGAAGGAACCGCGATAGGGTAAAAGGATACAGCAGAGCCAATGAGGCGTTGGTCACAAGAAACAACAAGAAAAAAATCGCAGACCTCGCCATATCGATCATCCCAGGCCCTAGAGATGCTACGGGAATCCGAGGCCATTCTAGCATCGGCTCCTGCGGCGGGGAAACCCAAAGGATCGGCAACTCCCCGTAGCGCCGAAGCCTCTTTCTTTAAGAAAAGGTCTTTAAGAAAAGGCTTTACAAGGTCTCGGAACACAACTTAAGGTTGGAACGACTTTTCTTAAGCAGACTGTCTGCACCGTCGTGAGGTTTACCTTCTCTGCCTTAGATATCGCTGGAAGAAGGGGTCGATTTCGATTTGAGGGTCCTACTGGTCAAACCGCGCTCCTCGGCAGCTCATTTCGGACTCGCCCCCTTTTTCCGAACTGAGCCGCTGGGGCTTGAGTACATCGCTGCGGCGCTCGTCGCGTGTGGACATCGGGTTCGTATCGTGGATTTGTGTTTCGAGCGCCGAACCATGGCGTGTCTCATTAAGTCTTTTCGGCCGGAGATCGTAGGCATCTCATGTCTGCACATCTTGGACGCGCGCGCCACTCTGCAACTTGCCGGCGAAATCAAACAGATCGATCCGGCAATCTTCGTCGCCGTAGGCGGCCATGCCGCGGCTTCATACCCAAAGGCGTTGGGGCAGAGCCGTTGGCTAGACGCTATTTGCGTCGGCGAGGGAGAGAGCAGCATGCCCGCCTTGTGCGACGCCCTGGCACAGCACAAGCCGCTCCACGAGGTGCCGTCTCTGCTGTTGCCCATTGGCGACGGGCGGTTTGCCGCTACCGGCGAGGCGCGTGAATGGCTGGACTTGGATCGCGTCCTCTGCCCGGACCGTACCGCGGTGGAGGCGTACAGGAAGCACTACGTTTGTCTGAATTACATGCCGGTCTGGACGCTGGAGACCACGCGCGGATGCCGGCATCGGTGCAACTTTTGCTCAGTCTGGCAGTATTACAAGGGATCTTGCCGCTTCCATGCCGCGCGGAACGTCCGCGCGGATTTCGAGCGCACCGGCAAGAATGTCTTCATCATCGACGATTATTTCTGGGGCGACCCGGCGCGCAGCGAGGAACTGGCGCGTGAATTGCTCGCCTCGGGCGAGCGCAAGAACTGGATGCTGGCGCAGTCACGCGTGGACCTGGTCAGCGAGAGTTGCGAACTGCTGCGGCTCTGGCGGCCATTGGCGCGAAATTTCGATATCTTCTTCGGCTTCGAATCGCCGACGCGCAAAGGGCTCGACTCCCTCAACAAGGGAACGGACGTATCGAAGACGCTGGATGCCATCCGGTTAGCCCGGGAGTGCGGATTTGGAGTGACAGGTAATTTCATCGTGGATCCGGATTTCTCCGAGGAAGACTTCGCCGAGCTGTGGAACTTCATCGAAACTCACCAACTCTATCGGGTTGGCTTTACCATCCTCACGCCGCTGCCGGGCACCTATTACTTCGAGCAGAGCAAGTCGCAAATCAAAGTTCTGGACTGGAACCAGTATGATCTGCACCACCTGCTGTGGAAACCTCGCTTGCCGGTCCAGCGCTTCTTTGAGCTCTACTGCGAGACTTGGAGGCGCACTGTGCTCAACGCCGCCGGGCGAAAGAAGTGGTGGGAGTGGGTGCGGGACGTCGAGCTGCGCCACATCGGCCATATGGCGAGAATCCTAACCCGCTCTCAGAAGTTGATGGACCCGCAGGCTTATCTGGCGGAATTCAGTGTGCCCACCGACTTGCCATAGCTGTATGATGGCCGCGTCTTGATGGGACGAAATCCATTGGGTCATGTGGCGAGTCGCGGATCGCTTCCCTGGATGCGAACGGCTTGACTTCAGTCATTTCGTTCGCGGGCTAGGGCACGGCCATGCCTTTGGTGCTGACGGGCTGGGGCGCAGGCACAACCGGCTATTTTACTGGGGCGTTTGGTCCGGTCTGAGCCACACTCTCGAGAGGGAGCACATTCACACCCTTATCCTTACGCGCACGAAGCGCGAGATAGTCGCCAAGCACATTGCCAAAAAATGTGGGAAGGTTCTTGTCATTGAACGACCATGCGGCAGCGAAGGCGTTATTCTCCGTGGAAACCTCCCGTTGAAACAGTAGAGCGCCGCTCTTGCCGTCGTAGACTTGCGCTTGGTATGTAATGTAGGAGGTGCCAGCAGCTGCCCCCGCGAAGAGACGGCGAAGCGATGCCAATTGAATTCTCCTTTGACCTCGGGCGCCGCCTGTTCGTCAAGCCGGAGTGCGAACACAAGGGAACCAAGTAGCACAAGAGGACCGAGGGCCCAGATTCCCGCGATCAGATACTGAGGATGCAGTGTAGCAACGCTTGTGACCCCGTATCCGGTAAGATAGGTGGCAACCACGAGAAAACCCAGGAGATACTGGAGGCCGAGAGCAACGGCAAAAAGCTTCGACAGCGACTCGATGAGACTATTTTCATTTGCTGGCTGAGGGTCGGCCATGGGGATGTTGAACGCAGAACCCTAACCGATTTTAGCTGTTCATGACGTTAGCCGACAAGGCCGTGATTTCAAACTGACCCACTACCCATTCAGCGGGGACAGTGAAATCCTCGAATGGTATCGTACGATAGGTCAAGTCTGCCGCGTCGACGGCCGGGGCCGTCTCAAATTCCGCCGTGGCATACGGATCCTGAGAATTTTCCTGGGACTTGGCCTTCGCCGCGACGGGAACGCACATCAGGGTGAGTATCAGCAGAAACGGTACAGCTTTTAGTATTGGCGATTGAGTAGCCGGTACCTGCCGGCCGCCTGCAATATGGATCTGCGGTAATCGTTTTCTTGTCCTCATTGTTTCCTCCAAGTCAGAACTTATGAATTCTCCAGTCCCAGTTCAGAAGTCCTCACCGGATGGGCTGAGACTCAAAACCAATTGACGCTAATGCGGACCGACCGGCGCGGAACACACCAGTAGAGAACGCCGCTGGTTCCCGGTAAGGCGTTTTTCGAGAACTAATCCGCCGCGGTCGCGCGCTCTCGCAGCCCCTGCTCGTACTCTGCAAGCTGCCGTTCGATATCCAATCGCTTTTCCTTTCGGCGTAACAGGTCCTCCCGGTAACGCTTCAAGAAGTAATCGATGGTTTCGATGCGAAGCTTAATGGTATTGGCAGGCCGGTTCTCGTCCAGGTCTTTGAAAGAGAAATAAGGCGTGCCCGAGCGCTCCACGATCTGTTCGATCACGCTGTAAATGGGCGCGTCATGGCCACACTTGAAGCTGGAAATCTCCACTGCCACCAGGTTGGGGTGGCGGGCGGTGAACTTGGCGGCCCATATCTTGTGGTTGGAGCTGGCGGAGTTGGCGGTTTTCCACACATCGGAGATGTCAAGCGGGTGGCTGATTACACCGGCGCGCACTTCCTCGCCGAACAGGCGCTCCAGCAGGTCCTCATCGAGCGGCAGGGTACTCTGCGAAAAGATCGAGTAACCCAGGTTCTGGAACTGTTCCATGAGCTCGTGGTTGATGCCGGGATCGTGGTGGTACGGGCGTCCCAGCATGACGATGCCTAACTTCTGTTCCGACTCCAGTTGGTCGAGAACTTCGCGAGCACGGCGGCGAATGCTGGATTCAAACCTTCCCAACTCCCGGTAGCCGATGTCGACGGCGCGTTCGTTTTCCGCCTCCGAGAGGCCAAGAATGGGCGCCCAGGCTTGGAACATCTGCCGCACAAAAAGCTTGCGGTCCGAAAGGTTTACCAGTGGATGCACGTATCGAATGCCCCGTTCGGCAAAGAGGTCGGTTTCCTTGGTGTAAGCCGCTTCCACGGTCTCTGGCGTCACCGAAACCGTGGGACAGGCGTTGTGCCCCTTGGCGCTCACGAGCGGAGACATCAACACGTCGAACATCGGAAAAAAAATCGCCTGTAGGCGCTTGTGCGCGTGCTTGTTGAAGACAAGGTTGTGGACGTGCGCGATGGCGATCTTTGAGGGGAAGCAGGGATCGATCGAACCACGGCTCGATCCCGCGCGGTACATGTCCCCGGTGGTGAAGTCCGAGTAAACGATGCGTTCCGCCTTTACGCCCAAGCTTTCCAGATAGGAACTGAACAGCGGGGTATAGGCATACATGTTCAGAACGCGAGGAATGCCGATACGCAGCCGCTCGCGCCGTTTCATGAGCGCGACGCGGTGGCGGGCAGCAGCGCTCCAGGCGCGGGCGGGAATTGGATCGGCGACGCTTTCCGGGTGGCGCGAGCGCCATACTTCGCGCGCGGCCATCTCCACCAAGTTTGGATTGGCGGCCTTGGTGGCATCGAAGTGGGCCTTAATGCCGCGCATGGTCGCAACGTCCTCCACCGCGCCTTTTTCGCAGGTGGCGACGATCACGCGCTGCTCACCGGGCTGGAGCGCCACCTTGGTGGGAAAAGACGGTGGCGCCCAGCCTTCGGCAAATCCGGTCTGCACATCTTCGGTCCGCACATCGAGGAAAGTTCGCAGGCAGGCATTCTTGCAGAAGTTGCAGCGCGTGTCTTCGCTGCGTGTAGTGCGATAGACGATCTTGCGGACGGCATCCAGACCAATGAAGGTAGTGGAGTGCCCATTGCGCCACCAGCGAATGGCTTCGATAGCGGCGCCGATCGCTCCTGATTCACCGCAGTGCTGGTGGACAACAATTTCCGGCTCTATCCCCAGGGAGTGGAAGTTGGCGCGCAGGAAGTCCACCTCCGCCTTAACCGCAGCGAGATTGTTCTGCGTTCCGCCTTGCAGAACGAACCGGGTGCCTAGCGCCGCCAGGCTCGGCACCTTGGCGACATACAAGAAAACATTCCTCGGCAGCACCGTCGCCAAGCCGGCCAGGATTTCTTCCGCCCGCCAGCCCTGGCGCTGGAAGTTGACGATGTCGGACTGCAAGAACACCGCGCAGCCGTAGCCGAACACAGGCATGGTGGCGGCGGTGAAAGCAACATCCGCATAGTTCTCGACCGTAATGCCAAATCCTTCCGCCGTGGATTGCAGAAAATAGCCGTTGCCTGCGGAGCACTGCGTGTTGAGCTTGAAGTCTATGACGCGGCCATTTCTGAGGACGATCATCTTGATGTCCTGCCCACCGACGTCGACGATGACGTGCGGATCGCGGTAGAAGCGCACCGCCGACTCGGTGTGCGCCACTGTTTCGACCAAGGCGACGTCGGCGCGCAACACGCGTTGCAGGATGTCCTTGGCGTAGCCGGTCGTGCCCACGCCGAGAACTTGCAGAATCGCGCCTTGGGTTTCCACCTGCTGGCGCAGATTCTCGAAGAGGTCGATCGTGTCCTGTATCGGGTTGCCCTTTGAGAGTTGGTAGGCTTTCGAGAGGACCTCGCCCTGCTCGGACAAAAGCACGGCTTTTGTGGAAGTCGAACCGCCATCGAGGCCGATAAAAGCCCGCACCGGCTCACCGCGCCGGAAGGCTGCCGGAACGAATCTCGGCCGCCAATACTTGGTTTTGAACTCTTCCAATTCTTTCTTCGAAGCGATCAACCCACGGTTGACCGAAGCCGCTTTTTCCTGGCGGCGTGCTTCCGAGATATAGCGCTCAAGATTCTGTGTCCCTAGATACTGCCCAATCTGCGCTTCTTCGCCTTTGCCGAATTCAACCGCGCCCATGGCTGCGAAATACAGCGCGTTCTCCGGAGTCTTGATCGCGTTTTCGGGAGCAACATCCGGTGGCAGCTTGATCCCCCGTTCTTTCCAGAGCAGAGGAATGTTGTGCTGCCATGCCTCGCGCATGCCGCGAATAAATGTGTTCGGCCCGCCCAGCAGCAGCACGTGTGGGCGCAGCGTGTGGCCGCGAGTGAGGACGGTGAGGTTCTGCAACACAATGGCGTCGAAGAGCGAGGCCATCAGTTCATCGGCCGCGATGCCCTGCTTCTGCAGGCCATTGATGTCGGTCTCGGCGAAAACGCCGCACTTGCCCGCGACCGGATGAATCCTGATCCCCTTGTAGCCCTGATTGCACAGCTCGCCGGGCGGGATGTTCAGCTTGGCGTTGATTTTGTCGATGACCGCGCCGGTGCCGCCCGCGCACTTGTCGTTCATCGAAGGGATCTTCTTCCTGCGGCCGTTTCCGCCATCCTCTTTGAAGATGATGACTTTGGCGTCCTGACCGCCCAGTTCGATGACCGAGTTCACTTCGGGATGGAACTTCTCTACCGCGAGCCCGACCGCGTTCACTTCCTGTACGAACTTCGCGCCGATGAGAGCGCTGAGCGCATTGCCACCGGAGCCAGTGATGAACATGCGGCAATTGTCGGGAGTAATACCGATTTCGGCTTCCATGCGATGGAGGAATGCCAGGAGTTTCTCGGGTTGGCGCGTGTCATGGCGTTGGTAGTCGCGCCAGAAGATGCAGCCGCTCCCCACCTCGACGACGACGGCCTTGACCGTGGTGGATCCGACGTCCAGGCCCACGCGATAGCGGATACCAAATCCGGCCCGCGGCGACTGGGACGGCAGTTCCGACTGTCGATGGGAGGCGCGCGCTCTTTTTACCTTCGTGGCCACGGAATCTCCCGCTCCTCAGACCTCGCCTGGCAGCTTGGCGAGGCACGCTTTGCCATCCATCAGCTTGCTCACATGCAAAACAAAGTTGGCCGCAACCCCAGCTATGCCTCGGCACCCCGGAAGTGGATAAAAGGGACTCCGCAGTTGCCGATGCTCGGCGACGTATGCCTTGATCTCATCGAGCTTTTTGCCCGTCAGAGCCAGCGCCTGCTCGAACTCCGCCTTGGACTTGATCTTGGCTTCGCCCAGGGCCATCTGCATGCGGCTGTGCGCGTTGATTTCTCCCTCGCCCGAAGTTTCGATGGGCAGGAAGATCATTTCCGGAAAACGGTTCACCACGGCGGACTGCACGCCATCGGATTGTGAAGACGGCATGCAGCCGAAGGGCTTCAAAGCCAGCACCATGTGACAGAGGCCGTGCGTCGTGTAGTAGACGTTCTTACCCACTTCGAGATGGCCTTCGCCACCCCGGGCGAGTGAATGGTAAAAAGGATGCGCCATACAGGCCAGCTCGCCCTGGGGAGCGAGACGGGGCGTGAGTCCGCCCAGGTGGCGGGCGGTGCGCGCATGCTGGCGGTTCCAGATGCCTTCGCTCAACCGCAACAGCAGCCACTTTTTAAGGAATCTCCATTCGTTCGCCAGTTGCTTCTTCAATTCCCACCAGCGGACGCCGGGATGCGGAACATCCAGGCCCTTTCTCTCTTCCGTTTTCGCCCGAGCTTCATACAGGAGATAGGTGATCCAGCTGCCGATTGGTTCCACATACACCTGGGCACCTTCCTGCTCCAGAAAGGTAAACATGTTGAAGTTGCCGTCGCTTTCGGTAAGTTGTGCCCAAAACTCACCCGTGATCTTGACGATGGGCTTTACGCGCGTACGGTCCACTTCGACTTGGTTCAAACGCTCCCGTGCGACGCGCATCGCTTTGAGGAAGTCCTCGCCGTAGAGGTGATCGAAAACCTTGCCCAGCGTGTTGCAGGTATCTTTGAGCTTCTTGTTTTGGGCCAGGCGGCGCGAAATCCATCCTGGCGCGCGCTCGAGGATTTCGTAACGCTTCCGGTGCTCCAGAAAATCGCTGAGTTCATCCACCACTTCTTTGATTGCCTGGTCGGTTGCGCCCGGAACAACCTCGTAGGGACGGATCTGGTAAACCATGTCGTTGATCACATCGCCCAGGTTCACCGCGTTGAGTTCGCCCATGCCGAAGTCGACGGAGAATTTCAGGCCGGAATTACCCGACATAGCATTGATGCCATGATCATGCTGGAAAAGCAGGACACGAAAGCCCCCGAAGCCCGCATTCTCGAGCGCCATTCGGTACTCCGACTCGTACATCCCGAAGCGGCAAGGCCCGCAGGAGCCCGCGGTGTAAAAGATGTAATCGTCGAGGATTTCCTGGCGTGAGAGACCGCGAGCTTCCAGCGACCGCAGGAACTCGATGAGGTTGCCAACGGTGAAGTAAGTAGGATTACACTGGCCGTTGTTGCCATACTCCTTGCCGGTCTGGAAGGCGGCCACGTTGGGGTTAGGCAACATCTGGAAGCGATAGCCGCAGCCGCGAAACACGGCTTCGATGAAGCGCTCGTGTTTCCAGGTAAAGCCTCCGAAAAGAATCGTAACCCGGTCGCGTTCTTCGGCGGTGAAGGGCCGCTCCAGAGGGCGGTGGAAGTGCTCGACCGGTTTCTCGACGAGCCCCGCGGCCTGCTCCAGCCGCAACCTCTCCGCCGCCACGCGGCGAGCGATCTCTTCCTCAACCAGCGGAGGAAGCGTAGAGTCGGCAGAGTTTATGGCGCAGCTCATTCGTTCAGAGTCTCTCTTGACCAGGTCCGCGGAAAATCTTTGTGGACGCCGGGAGAGTGAGAGCAGCAATGCTTTCAGCGTTCCTCCCCGCGCGGATCACTTCCGTCCTTCTGGCATTCAACGCGAATGACGCTCTTTGCTCCCCGCACTTCGTCACCGTAATTGGCTCCGCTCCAAGCCGTGCCTTCATTTCAAAATGGGACGTGCGGGAAGTGCTGGATTTTATCTCGGTACGAGGTCTTTTCCAGAAGGGTGGTGCTGATACCAAAGTGGTTGTGATCTTGGCGGAGGCCGCGACGCCCCCGTCCGATCGGAAAATCCTCCACGCCACATTTCGCCGCAGTGGTCGCGTCGATGCTGAGCAGGGGTTCGACATTGACTATTACGACATGCACTGGCTCCCCCGAGGTCTTGTGCTACGCAATGATGCAGTTTGGCGCACCGATTTGCTCGGAGGTGGGCGGGTCTTAGCAGTCGTGGACCCTCTAAATAGGAACTTCCACAGTTTTAGTGTAACACCTTAATGGCTGGTTAGCTGCTCAGTCAGCTGACATCGGCACAGCCTTGGAGGCGTGCCGGAACTAAGGATGGTGTGGAGGATTGGTTTGCGGTGGTACGTGCGACGTGAACCTACGCAGAACGAATTCCTGGATAATATCAGCGACGCTAGTTGCACCAATCCCGATCAGGGAGTTTTCCACGAACAAGCCCGCGCCGCGATCGCTTGCAGGGTAATAAGCATAGGTGACAGCTCCGGCGGCGAAGCTCCCGATGATCCCGGAGTAGTTCGGTTCCCACTGCTTAGTGTTGTCATTTCTGGCAACGACGGAACTGACTAACGCGTGCATGAGCCGTGACTTAGTACTACCGGTACCCAGGTAGAAGTAGCGTGGGTCTTGATGCAGGAGGGATGGCAGAATGGCGCTCCCGATAAAAGTCCCTGCAATAACGTCGCCGTAAGCCGCCCCAAAGCGTCGCCCATAACCTGCTGCACCTTGTCCATATCCGCCGAACCGATCGGACGCCTGCTCAACTCCCGCGAGAAACCCCACTCCCAGCAAGGTGACCGGGTCAATCACAGATCTCCAGGCAAGCTCAAATTTTTGCTTGGGAAAGAGAGGAGGTGGGTCGGGAGAGTAGGCGACGTAAAAGTTTGGAATGAAGCCGAACACCCGTTGCTGGAGTTCCTGCTTCACCTCCGCTTCGGCCACTTCCTCTGCCGAACCTCGAACCTTCACTTCGGTAACGGCAGCGGCAAGCGCCAACTTGATAGCTGGGACCAGGTAAGCCTGTCCAGGGTTGAGCTCTCCCGAGAACTGTTGAGTATCGAACCCCCGGGCGGTAATGGTGAGATGAAACGGGCCCGGAGGAACATTGGTGAATGAAAATTCGCCATTGTCGCCCGACATGAGTTCCTGGCTTGGCGTTTGGGCCTCACCCGTCAGCTGGACTTTGGCGCCAACGGCAAGATCCCCCGCCTTATCGGTAACTATTCCGCTGATGATTCCGGGTGACTGCCGGTCCGGCTGCTGCCCCGGAGAAGGTGCTCCCGTGCTGTGGGTGCCAGGCGCGCCGGGTTCTGCTCGCTGCATGGTTGAAGACTGCTGGGACTGCTCCAAGGCCGGAATGGTAGACCCGAACACCAGCACACCGAAGCTGAGGTACACCGAGGCTCCAGCGCCAAGCATCAACCCCCGAAGGCTACTGTAAGAAGACAGTTTGCCGGAATTTTTTGTTGCTGCAGGCACCGCCACCGCCATGCTCCGACCGTTATATTTATATTTACCCTGTACTCAGATTTCTCTAATGGTAGCACGGACCACCAGATTGGACACGCGTATTTCATCAGCGTGGAGGATGAGGCGCGCTTTGATCAGTGTTTCCGAAAGCAGATTATCCCCCTTTTGCAGGAGTATTTTTACAACGACTGGGACGGGCTCCCGTACGTCCTCGGTGAGAACTCGGGAACCGTGGATGGTGGATTCATCCGCAAAGTCAGCGGCGCTGATGTCAAAGAAGCCCGGACGAAGTGGCAGTAGTTCTTCGACGCGGATGCAGACGACATAGGTTGCTTGCAGACACTGTGCAGTAGCTACTCAATCGTTTAGCTCGCCGTGGAGGGCGCTCTGCCGAGAGAGATACGGCTCTGTGAATGGTCGCGGGCAGATCACGGACTGAGTAACGGACCAGTTCGGCAAGAGGATGTACCTGCAGACGGAAGAG
>JBEKUD010000019.1:0-54837 GCA_049515395.1 Candidatus Sulfotelmatobacter sp.
GGTATCCTGTGCAGACCAGAACGCCCCCGGTGCGATTGCGCTTCTCAAAGATTGGTCGCCCGACCTGATCATTTTCACCGGCGGGAACATTTTGCGTCAGCCATTGCTGAATGTGCCTCGTCTGGGCGTGCTCAATGTGCACCTCGGCTTGCTGCCGAGAATTCGGGGCATGAGTACCCCGGAGTGGTCGTTGCTGAAAAACGTTCCCATCGGCATCACGATCCACTACATGGATGCAGGAATCGATACCGGCCCGATTCTGCAAAGCTATCAATTCTCCGAGGCATCGTGCTGCTCGCTCAGCGACTTGCGTAATCGTCTTATTGCTTTTGGCGTCGAGAGAATTGCGGAGGTGGTTAAGGCCCTCGATGAGGGCTCAATCTCCGCAACGCCACAGTCGGATCTCGATCGCGATCATCAATTTTTTGTGATGCACGATTGGCTGCAGGAACGCGCGGCCGAACGCCTTGCGGATAGCTGGGAAGCTTTCCCGGGGACGGTGCATGGCTAAATCAATCCGAGCAATCGATACCCTGCTGCAGGTTGGCCGAACCTTTGGTATGCGCGATGGCATGCTGCGCCTGCATTACGAACTGCAGCGCGGAAGCGGCTTGCTGTCGTGGAAAATGCGGTCTGTGCAGGGATGGGATTCCTGGGAACTCAAGCGGATCGCTCCCGGTGCGCGGGCTGAAGAGATACATGCTGCACGCCGGGACGGCACGCGACCGTTTTTCTTCACCGACGCCCGAAGTTTGGGAACGGGCCTCAGGAAAATTCTTACCACTCGAGGAGAAGATTTTGTTCTAAGCGAAGCCAAGCGGATCCTTGGAGGGAGCGTACCGTTCTTTGGCGGACGGTCGCTCGCTTGCGGCTTCCCACCGAATTGGTTCCGCAATCCGATGAGTGGGCAGAAAGTTTCACCGCAGCAGCTTTGGACTCAAATGCGTTTTGCTTCGCCCGCCTACGGCGACCTTAAGTTTATTCTCGAGCCCTCCCGGTTCCTCTTTGTCTATCCGTTGGTCCGCGCCTACGCCCTCAGTGATGACGAAAGATTCCCTAAGGCTTTCTGGAGCGCGATTGAAGATTGGGCTCGCCAAAACCCGCCAATGGATGGTCCACTCTGGATCTGCGGACAAGAGTGCTCGTTGCGCATTCTGGCCTGGTCGTTCGCGCTGCATGCGTTCGTTCATTCGCCCTCAACCACGAGCCGGCGCGTCGCTTTGCTGGTCTCGATGATCGCCGCTCACGCCTGGCGAATCGCGCAAACCATCGGCTACGCCCGCTCTCAGCGGAGCAATCATTTAATCAGCGAAGCCGTCGGTCTGTGGACCGCGGGCACACTCTATCCAGAATTAAGAGAAGCCGAGGTTTGGCAGAATCTTGGCGCACATCTGTTGCGAGAAGCGATTCTCGACCAGATCACGCCGGATGGTGTTTCCCATCAGCATTCCTTCAACTACCAGCGCATGATTCTGCATCAGCTTCTTTGGACGTTGCGCCTCGCCGAGATTTATCGCTTCTCGCTTGATGACGAGATTTCCAAGCGCACGCAGGCGGCCTTTGACTTCATACGTCCTTGGGTGGATCCGACCAGCGGGCAGGTGCCCAACTCCGGCTCCGATGATGGCAGCATGATCTTTCCTCTTGTCTCTGGCTCGCATCATGATTTTCGTTCGCTATTGCAATTGGGCGCCGCTGTTTTAAATCGGCCAGGGCTGCAGCCAGGAAAGTGGGATGAGTCTGCGCTCTGGTTCGGCGTCAAACCTGACGTTGTGAAAGAAATGGTTCCGGCGTCGCCTCCATCTTCTGGCACCGGGTACTTCCGCTTGGGCGACGGAAATTCTTGGGCGCTGATTCGCGCGGGCCGGTACACTCGCCGACCCTTCCAGGCAGATCAATTGCACGTGGATCTTTGGTGGCAGGGTACCAACTTGGCGCGCGATGCCGGAACATATCTCTATAACGGTGCGATCCCGTGGAATAATGGGCTCGCGAGCACTGCCATCCATAACACTGTAACAGTTGATCATCAAGATCAGATGCGCCGTGCCGGGCGCTTTCTTTGGCTCGATTGGGCGCACGCCGCTGGCCGCTTGTCCGCTTCGCCCGACAGCGCTTGCGCCGACAGGTTCGAGGGTAAGCATGATGGCTACAGCCGTTTTGGGGTCACACACCACAGGACGGTTCAGTGGCTTAGCGATGCGGGCTGGGTGATTGTGGATGATGTTGAAGGATCGGCCGAGCATGATGTTCGCTTGCATTGGTTGGCGGCGGATCTGCCATACGAAGTTTTCCACTCGCCCTTTGAAGTGGTGTTCAGGGCGGGCCAGTCTCGAATTCGGTGGGGCATTTTCGCCGGCGTTCCGGGGTGTGCAGCAGTTATTCGGGCAGGGAAGCAGGCGGACTCCATGAAAGAAAAAAATTCGAAGCACGGCATGGGAATTGCCGATATACCGTTGCTGGGTTGGGAATCGCCCACCTACGGTGAGCTGCGACCCGCGGTGTCCCTCATTTACGAAACTCGATCCCGATTACCCGTTCGGCTCGTCACGGGTGTTCTCACCGAAGAACGATGCAGCTTCCAATCGCGAGGAAACGAAATCGTCATATTGCGCGATGGGGCCCATAGAGACTCCTCGGAGGAGTCAGAGATTTACCGCGTGAGTCTTTCCGCCAACCAGCCGCATTCGGCTGGAACACTGCGATCTTCCGCGAGCGTGCCAACGTCATGAAACAAGTTTTCCAGGACACCCAGACTGCAGAAATCACCGTGCTGGAAGTTCCTGCTCCAAAATTGCTGGCAGGATGCGTGCTTGTTCGTACTGCCGCCTCGCTGGTCTCTGCCGGTACGGAGCGGGCATCCTCGGAATTTGCCAGTAAGAATCTGCTGCAGAAAGCCAGGATGCGCCCGGATCTTGTGCGCGAAGTTTTGAGCAAGGTCAGCCGCGATGGAATCGCGTCGACGATGTCTGCCGTCCGCAACCGTCTCGATCAGCCGAGCGCACTCGGATACAGCAGTGCCGGAACCGTGGTCGCCGTAGGTGAAGGTATTGTCGACATAACGCCCGGCGACCGCGTGGCGTGCGCCGGTGCGGGCCACGCTGTGCATGCTGAGTTCGCCTGTGTCCCGCGCATGTTAATCGCAAGGATTCCTTCTCCATCGGTGACGTTTGACGAAGCTGCTTTCACCACCCTCGGAGCAGTGGCGCTCCACGGGGTGCGGAATGCGGATGTGACGCTGGGTGACGTTGTGGCCGTGATCGGCCTGGGCCTGCTCGGACAGTTGACCGTGCAAATTCTTAAAGCTGCGGGCTGCTGCGTACTTGGAATGGATATCTCTGCCGAGCGGGCGGAGTTGGCGTTACGCCTGGGAGCGGATGCGGTAAGCTCTTCCTCTTCCAGCTTTCGGGAGTTGTGCCTGCAGCACTCCGCCGGACACGGCGTTGATTCAATTCTTATCGCGGCACAAACCGCAAGTAATGATCCCGTGGATCTTGCGGGAGCAGTGGCGCGGAATCGAGCCGTGGTCGTCGCTGTCGGAACAGTAGCCATGAATATTCCACGCAGGCCGTTTTACGAAAAGGAGCTTGACTTCCGTGTGTCGCGCTCCTATGGCCCGGGAAGATACGACTCCGCGTATGAGCAAAAGGGAATCGATTATCCCATTGGTTACGTGCGCTGGACCGAAACGCGGAACATGGAAGCTTTTCTTAAGCTTCTCGCGGATAGGAAAAAAGATCGAAAACTGGACTTGCTTCCGCTCATTACGCATCGTTTTCCGGTCGCGCGGGCGCACTCCGCCTACGATTTGATCAGGGGCAAAACAAACGAGGCCTCCCTTGGCGTACTCATCTCTTATCCAGAGCCAGCCGATGATATTGCTCACGTAACCTTGCGGGAGCCTGATCGTCCCAAGTCCAATCAAAAGTCCATTCAACTCGGACTCCTCGGGGTGGGGAGCTTCGCTATGCATACGCTCCTGCCTGTGATCAACCGAGCCGGCGGGGTCGACATGATTGTGGCCAGCGCCGCCAGCGGTTCCCATGCGCGGCACGCCGCGACAAAATTTCGATTCCGGTCTTGCACCACAGATGAACGCCAAATCTTCAACAATCCGGAAGTCAACACGGTTGTGATTGCCACCCGCCATCATCTGCACGCCAGTCAAGTCGTTGAGGCCCTTAGTTCCGGTAAGCACGTATTCTGCGAGAAGCCTCTATGCCTCAATGCGGCAGAACTTGCCGCAATCGTTGCAGTGCACGGCGATCAGGATACTCGCCGCCTTCTCATGGTTGGATTCAATCGCCGCTTCGCTCCGCTAGCGCTGCGAATGAAAGAATTCTTGCAGGAAGCGGGCGAGCCGCTGGCGCTTCACTATCGCGTTAACGCAGGTTTCCTGGCTGCAGATCACTGGTTGAATGATCCGCTTCAGGGCGGAGGCCGCATCCTGGGAGAGGTCTGCCATTTTGTGGACTTCTTATGCTTTCTGACCGGCTCTTCACCCGTTGAGGTCGAGACTTGCAGCCTGCCGAATCCGGGTCAATACAGCAATGACAACGTAGTTTGCTCGCTACGCTTTGCGGATGGTTCTCAAGGCACCATCAGCTACTTGGCGAACGGCGACAAATCTTTCTCCAAGGAAAGAGTGGAAGTATTCGGAGGTGGCAGCGTGGCTGTGCTCGAGAACTTCAAGCGGCTGGAACTTGTCCGTGGTGGCAAGAAGCGGGTATTTCGCTCACTTCTGCGGCAGGACAAGGGGCTTCGCGGCGAGTGGGAGGCTTTCGTTGCGGCGATTCAAGATGGTGCCGACTCCCCAGTGCCATTCCATGAGATTGTGAGCGCGACGCTGGCGACCTTCGCCCTCGAGGAGTCACGGGGCCTGGGGCAACCCGTTGCGGTGAAGAAAAGTTTCGTCGGCACTCACGCCCCCGTTGCCAGCGACTTCGATCGAGCTTCTTAAATACTTGCCCGGAAATTGCTGGCGGCTGTATGAAAATTCTTTACATCTCGCAATATTTCCCTCCTGAAATGGGTGCGCCGGCCGCGCGAGCCGCAGAACTATCGCAGCATTGGGCAAGATTGGGCCATCAAGTTACTGTGCTCACGGGATTTCCCAATCACCCGACGGGAGTCGTCCCTTCCGAATATCGGCGTCAGTTTGGGCGATTGGTGGCTCACGAGCGAATCAACGGCGTGAACCTGTTTCGTACGTGGCTTCTCCCTTTTCCTAACAGAAAAGCCTACGAACGCATGTTGAACTACAGTTCGTTTTGCATATCGGCGGCGACCTCAGGTTTTTTTTTACCGCGTCCCGACGTAGTGATTGCTTCGTCCCCGCAGTTGCTGGTTGGACTTTCCGGCTGGTGGCTGGCGCGGTGGAAGCGTGTGCCATTCGTATTCGAGGTGCGCGATCTCTGGCCAGAATCGCTGGCCGCCGTTGGGCTGGGAGACAGGAATTCACTGCTCTACAGAACGCTGGCGAAGATCGCCGGATTCTTGTATCGCCACGCCGATCGGGTGGTTGTGGTTACGGCTGCTCTTGAAGACTACCTCGTGGAACATTGCCGCGTGCCACGGGAGAAGATTTCTGTAGTCGAGAATGGAGTGGAAACGGAACTTTTCTCTCCCGAGGCTGGAAGCAAGCTCGGGAAGCACCTAGGCGTGGAGGGAAAGTTCGTAGTCGCTTACATCGGCACGATGGGAATGGCCCACGGGCTCGAAACGATTATCACCGCCGCTGCAGAGTTGCAGAATACAAATCCTGAAATCAGCTTTTTGCTCTTGGGAGAAGGCGCTGAAAAGGAGAGCATCATCGCGCTGGCGCGAGAGCGCGGTCTCAACAACACACGATTCGTTGATGAGCAGCCTCGCGAGAAAATTCCCGACTACATTTGCGCCTCTGATGCTTGCCTGGTCCCGCTCAAGAAATCCGATCTGTTTAAGACCGTCATCCCAACGAAGATGCTGGAGTTTATGTCGTGCGCGCGCCCGGTGATCCTCGGCGTAGATGGACAAGCGCGAACCATTCTGGAGGAAGCACAAGCCGGGCTGGCGGTTCCGCCGGAAGACCCCCGTGCCTTGGTGGATGCAATCTGCTTTCTCAACGCGAATCGTGAAACTTCGCGCCAACTCGGCCGGAACGGCAGACAATATATCATCCGCAGATTTTCGCGTCGTCAGACTGCCAGAAAATATATTCGGGAGCTTGAGCGACTCTTGAACTTGCTCGTACCACGCGAAACCGAAGTTGCCGCCTAGACATTCCTGCTTGTGCTCAGGGATGCGCGGCGATGACCGCTAATCCGGTAGCCGCCGAGATTGCCGCCTGAAGAGTCTGTCCCGCCGCCACCCTCGCTCCGCTAAGCGGGACGAAGAGTATGTCATCTGCCTGCAGGTTTATGTCGGGGGCCTTTGCCTCCAGCATTTTCTTGAGTGGAAGTCGTGTCTCGGTCATACCCGTTGGACCCTTGCGAATGATACGCACGCCGCTCATCTTCGCGGTGTGATTGGTTCCGCCCGCCAGCGCTAACGCTTGCAGCACGGTCAAGCTTCCGTTGTCCACAAGCAAACCAGCCGGATGTCCCACATCGCCTACCACATAGATGATCGGCGCCTTCGGCACTGTGATCGTATCTCCCGGGAAAATGGCGACGTTATCTTGAAGATCGTCAGCTAAATTTCTCGGCAGATTGACGGTGCTTGGCGCAGACGTACTATGCTGCCGGATGATGCTCACCTTTCGTCCAGCCGCCTGCGAAAAACCTCCTGCGGCCGAGATGAAATCGTATAACTTGCGGTCTCCGAGCACAGGATAGATCCCTGGCTTAAGCACTTCTCCGAGGATTGTTACTCCCTGCGAAGAAGACTCATCCAGAAGAACTGTTACGTGTGCGCCGCGTACAAAGCCCCCATCTTCCAAACGCTTTTCGATCAAAGCCTGCGCTTCTTCCACCGTGAGGTCGGCGATGTGCACATAGTCAATCAGCGGAAGATAAACATCGCCCGAATTGCCGATTCTCGCCTTGGTGGAGAGTTCGGGCACGTTGTAGACGCTGACTTCCATCAAATCGCCAGCCTCCAGCCTCAGGCGCGACGCGCTCTGATCAGCAGACGCGGCCGGGTTTACTGGGGCTGCCTTCTCAGTACCATTTGCAGGTTTGGCAGTGTCGATTGATCCGCTTCGAATGGCGGCGCGAGAGATTGGCTCAGGTGAGGGCAACGCGGGAGTGACGCTATCTCCGGGTAAAGACGAGGGCGCTTGTTGCGCCGAAACCTCAAATCCCAAAGTCAATACGGAAGCGACTGCGAACGCGAACAGACTTCCGCTACGGGCAAAAGTGAATCTGCCAAACTCCATCGCAGGCCTCTGGTGGAAGAAGGGTCGCGAGGAAGTTTAGCACAGTGACTTGTCCTGATCGCAGTGCATGATCCCCGGATTCCCCTCATCCGCGTTCGCCTTCTCGTTTTCAACAAGTCGCGTTGAGAGGATTCAAAGCCCGCAGGTCAGGCTGGTGGATTTCCCGCGCATCTTTTCAAACCTAGGCCGAAGCAAACAGGAACCCTTTAACTCACTACCAGCCATCGAAATACTGCTGCAATATGTAGTGTCGCACGAAGTAAGTGAGCGCCGACGTTCGTTATCATACCCCAAGGGGGACCAGTTGACGGTCGTATTTTTTTCCATCTTTTTCCTGTCGCTGCTGTTTTCATTCGTCCTAACTCGCTATGTGCGGGATGTCGCGGCCCGGCGGGGTTGGGTGGCAATCCCTGCAAACGAGAGGCACCTGCATTCCACTCCGCTGCCGCGGCTGGGTGGCGTGGCAATTTTTATTTCGTTTTCCTTGAGCATGGGGGCGGCGTACGTTATGGCGTCCTATCTGCCCCATCTCCACTCGGCATTACCGCTGAAGACCCTACTTACTATCCTGGTGCCGGCTTCGATTATTTTTCTTCTGGGTGTTTACGACGACCTTTACCCAGTCGGTCCCTCCGTCAAGTTCGCGGTCCAATCTCTTGCCGGCTCCATGCTTTTCATGGGTGGACTGCGCATTCTCAACATCCCTGTGCTGTTCGGTGAACATCAACTGCCATGGTTCCTGGGTTTGCCGCTCACCATTCTTTGGGTGTTGGCCATCACCAACGCGTTCAACCTTATCGACGGCTTGGACGGCTTGGCCGCAGGCTCCGCTCTGTTCTCGACACTGGTGGCGTTCGTCGTCGCGTTGCTGAGTGGATATTTCCTCGTTACCGTGATGACGATCGGGTTGGCGGGGGCGATCCTCGGCTTCCTGCGCTACAACTTTAATCCGGCAACTATCTTTCTGGGAGATTCAGGAAGCCTCTTCATCGGCTTCCTGCTCAGCGCACTGGCGCTGGCAGGTGCGCAGAAGGCTCCGACGATCGTTGCCGTGGCCATTCCTGTAGTGTCGTTCGGCCTGCCAATTTTGGAAACTTCTTTGTCCATTCTGCGGCGTTTGATCAGCGGCCGTCCCGTGTTTACCGCCGACCGCGAGCATATCCACCACAAACTCTTGCAGCATGGCTTCACTCATCGCCAGGTCGTGATCGTGTTATACGGAGTTTCCGCGGTATTTGCTCTCCTCAGTCTCTTTCTGCTATGGCCGACAGGGAGCTCTCTGGGATTGGTCCTGGCTGTGCTGGGAACGGGGATTTGGGTTGGCGTTCAGCGCCTCGGGTACCTCGAGCTGGGGGAACTGGCTCGGGTTGCCCAGCGCACATTTGAACAGCGCCAGATCGTGATCAACAACCTCGCGATCCGCCGGGCCACCGAGGAACTCAAAGTTGCCTTGGACTACCAACAAGTTCGGTGCGTGCTGGAGTCTGCCTTCAGTTCCAATGACTTCGATGGCTTCGACATTCGATTCAAGCTTCTTCCAGGCGAGTCTTATCCTCCGAGGAGCCTCGACGAGGACGCGCCGCCGCGTCACGAAGAAATTTCGTTTCAGTGGGTGAAAAAAAAAGGAACTAAATCGGTTGATGGCTTAGCGCTATGGACTTTATCTCTCGATCTTGTGAACTCGTCCAACCAGTACCGTGGAACCATGGTGCTGCGCAGGCTTTACTCGCAACGTGATCTGCAAATCGATATCAACCTACTCACGAGGGGCTTTCCTGCAGCTCTGGCGGATGCCCTGGATCGAACTCTGCAAGCCAGCCTGGAAATGACTCCGAGTCCGAATTTGAATAATGGCGAATACGCTGGCGCCCGAGCCGGATAAACTACACTCTGTGTTGACAGAGCCAGTTCGCCCGCGCGAGCTTCACGTGGAGAAGAATCGAAAGGTAGTCGAGATCTAGAGCTTTGCGCTGGCGTACGAGTTAATCTCGCAATTCAGGCAAACTTCTTCAAAAACAGGCGCTGTCCACTGCATAATTTCCCCCAGTATGGATGCATTCTCAGCCTTAAAGTTTAAGTGTATCCCTTCAATCCTTCGAAAATCAATGGTCCACGCCGTAATTTTGCTCCGGCCCACCCTGTAGATAGCGAAATTTGTTCCGGTATGCGAGGCACGACACCTCGTATTCGCCCAATGCTGCCGCGTTTTCCACACCGGGAACCAATGCGGCTACTTCTTCGTTGGTGTATACCTGTTTACCTTAAGTCTCGCTCGGTTTTAGTGAGGATAAACATTTCATGTTTGGCAAGACGGTTTATGGCAGCTCGTTCAAAGACGTTGATTTCGTACCCCTTCACTCCGCCACGTTTTGCGTGCAGTGCGAACTGATCAGTACAAATCACAGGCCCTATTGCCTGGCCTGCGGCAACACCTCGCTGCTAAGTCTATCGCGGGTTCTAGGTGGTACCCTGCGCAATCAACAGACGGCCCATCTTATTACCGACTCGGAACTCGATAGCCTCGTCCGCGACCTGTTGCGCACGGTACCCGATCCCCAGGCTCTCAATTTTGCGGATCATCAGACTCGGATGCCTTCCAGCGTTCTGCGCAGCCAACTGCGGGTTGCGAACGCCGCTCATCCCGTCTCAGGTTTTCGTGCGGTGCACGTTGGAGAGGATGTCGAGATTCACGCAGCCGAACTTGATTTGGAGCCTGCGATCAGCGCGATCACGGAACGCGCGCAGCACCTTACCGGAGCCACCGGGGCCGCGATCGCGCTCCGAGCTGGCAACGAGATCGTGTGTCGCGCCCGTGCAGGCCGTACTGCTCCCGACCTCGGGGTCCGACTGCAGACCGACGCCGGCATTTCCGCCGAAGCTGTACGCTCTGGAGAGGTCATGCTCTGCCACGACGCGGAGCGCAACCCACGAGTGGACCTAGCCAGTTGTCGCCGCTTAGGCGTTCGATCCATCCTGGTATCTCCGCTGCGTTTCTATCGGCGCACTCTAGGTGTGTTTGAAGTACTCTCCTCGTCCGCCAGCGCCTTCGACGAGCGGGACGTGGCTACCATGCAGCTACTCTCCAGTATGATGGTTGCCGCCATCTCCCGCATCTCCAGCCTTCATCAATCCAGATCGGCGGCAAACAATCAGTACGCCCAATAAGGTCCCGTTCCACCGGGCGTACTTTTATTTTCGATGGCAACGAATACGTTGCGGCCGAAGAAAAACGGCAGCCCGAAGTCAAAGCTGTTCGGCGCTAGGCCGCCAAGGTCGCCGAAAACGAAATCACTGGCGTTCGCGAATAACGTATCGGCATTGGCCACGCTGAAATTCACCGTGCCGCTGACTCCGTTGGTTCCTTCCGTCGTCGCAGTTAAATTCTGCGTGCTCGTGGGACAATAAAATCCAGTCTGATCGGTACAGTCTGGAATTCCTGTGGTGGTCGCGTTCAGAAAAAAGTAACCGTTCGACCCGCTATCGATGAAACTTGTTGAATAGGCCACACCTTTATAGGTGGCTGTAAAGTTTCCATAAGCATCAGGGACGTAAACCTTGGCCGCTCCCAGAGCGTTATTCGACTCCGTCCCAATGCCAAAAATCAGGGAACCGCTCAGGGTCGCCTCAGGGCTTGAAACCATGGGCAATTCGATGACGACGCCATTGTTGTCGGACGAAAACAGGGCAACCGGATTTTGCACCTGCTGCGTCAACCCTTCGGCAATTACCTCGCAGCCCGAGGAAGGACAATCATAGTACAGGCCAGGATTTGCCGAACCAGTCTGTGAACATGCCGATCCGCAATCCTGCGCATATAGGCCGATTCCGAGAATGCCGTTGGCTCCCAAGGTTTGCACCGTGTTCGCTGGCGCCAATCCGAGATCTGTGCACCCCTTCGGAACCGTGAAGTTATCATTAATGACCTGGATATGAACTGAACTGGCCCTCTCGCCCGCAATCTGCACATCTGCAGCCTGCACCGGACCCCATGTGTAAGTTGCGAGAAAGGGAAGACATTCCACGACAGGATTTCCGGCGGAAGAGTCTTGTTGCGGCAAACTAAGCGTGAGTGCGGACGATAATATCCTTAACCCATACGATCCAGTGTCAACCAAAACATCGTCAATCGTTTGGCACTCGGATGTTCCGGGCACGCAGACCGTTACGCCGGCGAACGCCGCATCCACATAATTGCCCTCGGGTCCTGAGTTTACCGAAATCGGCGCGACGTTCTGGCCGGTGGGGGTGGCTACCGGCGTCGTGGCAGTATCCGTATGGCTATTGCTTCCGCCGCAAGCGACCGCAAGTCCACAGATCAGGAAAATGCTAAGTGCTTGGAACCGTTGGACCGCGCTCATCGGATCGCCTCAGCGGAGACGCTGGCGGGTAGTTGGTCAGGAATGTAGGCCCTCCCGGCAAAGAACCGGCCATGCCCGCCGACTTGCACAACGAAGCCCGGCAGCTCAATCGAAAGTGGTCGGCGTCCCATTTGAGAGCTGGTCTGGGTTTTCACGGCCTGGACGTATTGGTCAAAATAGCTTCCCAGCAGTTGTCGCATATCGGGGGGCCATGATCCCTGCCAGGCAACGCCAAATACTTTGCCCTGGGAAGATACGTACTCCCTCACCATTGTGCCGGTAGCCGCTTGGATTTCATGGACGTTGTACGATTCCGCAGTCGTTATATGCCGGGATCCTTGCAGATGAATCTGGTCTGCCTCCACGGATGCGGCATCACCACCCAGGGCTGCCCAAGCAGGCAGGACCGAGGAAATTATCGCGAATAGAGCGCCGGCGGCCAGAAAATTCCATGAATTCCCGGAGGCTCGCCGTCGTGATCTCGAGTCGGTTTTGCTCATATTTCGTCAGGTTTCTGATTAGATTTATAGAACACGGTTTAGGTTGCCGCTCCCAGCCCTGCAGTTTTACCAAGATTCCTGCGCATCCAGCGCTTTTCGTGAACCTCCAGTCTGGCCGTCTTTGCGAAATCTTTCTTCCTAACCCCTTTCAAATCGGGTTAATATGTAGAAGACAGGGCCCTTGCCTATGGCTGCGATCGCTCAAATACCCCGACCTGCTTCCTATAATCGCCGCCTGTGCGTTCGGCAAAAAGCCCACATCCCCGCATATGCAACCGTTATGGGCCGCGAGTCCACTGACATGCTCGATCTGTACGAAGTGTTAGACCTGAGCGAGAGCGGCGTAGCGATCCAGTGCACCTTGCCGTTGGTGATCAACGAGATGGTCGACTTGGCCCTGGATCTCGCGGAATCTGACGGACAGATCTCGGCTTCTGCGCGTGTGGCTTGGTTCGATTTAGGTGGACGGGTTGGCCTCGAGTTTTCGCCTCTTACGTATCCTGGTGTGCGCCGGTTGCGGGAGTGGCTGTTCCTGAACGCAGTGGCTGCGGCCTCCAATGCGGAGCTCTTAAACGCGCAGTCCCTGAACTCGCAGCCTTCTCCTCGTTGGCATGATGACGCAGACATTTTCAGCGCTGTGGCAGCGGCAGAAAGAGAAGCTGAATCGCTTGGTTCAGACCTCGAAGCGGTTCTTTCGTTGATCGCTTCCCGCGCTCGATCGCTCCTCAGAGCCTCCGGCGCGGCCATTGCTCTTGAGGGGAATGAAGTCGGAACCCTGGTCTGCCACGCCAGTTCCGGCTCCAGCGCTCCCCCCTATGGCGCCATTTTTCAGGCTGGTTCAGGTTTCTCCGGCGAATGCGTGCGCACAGGACAAATACTGCGCTGCGACGATACCGAGACCGACGAGCTCGTGGATCGCGAGAGCTGTCGTGCCCTTGGTATTCGTTCCATGCTTGCCGCTCCCGTCGGCACACGAGTAATCGGACTGCTCGAAGTATTCTCCGCCGAACCCAGTGCCTTTCTCGACAACGATAGTATTGTGCTCTCCCGTCTTGCAGAGGCCATTCTCTCCGCGCTGCGTCGCGCAAAACCGCATCACGATCCGCCTCCATCACCCCCCCAGTCACCAAAGTTCCTTTCCTCTTCGCCGGGAAGTGTTCTCTTTGCTTTTACTCCGGCCAAAGAGCCCGAGAGTGCAGAGGCGAAGAGCGGCTTATTCGGCCAGAAGGAGAGTATCGGCGGAATTCGGCTGCCTCGAACTCATCTTCTGTTGCTCATCATAGTGGCCGCGATAGTCGCTCTGGCGCTCGGCTTCATCCTGGCCAGGAAAAAAATTCACGCCGGCGATCTAAACGACGAACACACCGTTCTTGCCTCAACTAAGCCGCCTCTTGACGGTGCTGCCATCTCCGGACCGAAGATGTCAGCCCATATTGCGTATCTCGCTCAATTGCGAGATCTGGCAAGTCATGGCGATCCCGCTGCCGAGAATGCTCTCGGCCTTCTTTATGCGCAGGGCGATGAGAAGCAGTCGATCGAACAGAACGAGAAGGAAGCCGCTCTCTTGTTTATCAAGGCCGCAGAGCATGGCAGCGTTCCAGCCCAGTCTAAGCTGGGATCGCTCTACTTAAGCGGCCGCGGCTTGGCCCAAGATCCAAACCGAGCATATTTCTGGACCGTGCTCGCCCGCGCCGGCGGGGACGATGCCAGCAAAGTTCTTGCTCCTTTTATCGCGACGCGTCTCACGCTCGCCCAACGGGCCGCCATCGAGCAGCAGGCCGAGCAGTGGCTCCAGCAACACGAGTCCGCCACGAAAGCTGCTCGCTAGAAGCCCGAATCCGGAAGTTCGTCCCATTCCGCGGGGATAGAAGCTAAAATAAGAGGCAGAGGTTGCAGTGTCTACCCTCCGCAATATTCTCGATGAGCGAGTCCGCGAAGCCGATTCCAGCCTCTACGAGAAGCTCGAGAACCGCCGCGTGCGTTGCTTCGCTTGCGGACATTGCTGTCCCATCCCGGAAGGTCAGCCCGGTGTGTGCAAAGTTCGTTACAACCGCGGCGGCACGCTTTATGTCCCCTGGGGCTATACGGCGGGAACCCAATGCGATCCCGTGGAGAAGAAGCCATTTTTTCACGCGCATCCTGGAGCGCTAGCCTATAGCTTTGGAATGCTGGGCTGCGATCTTCATTGCTCTTACTGTCAAAACTGGGTGACGTCGCAGGCCCTGCGCGATTCCAACGCTGTCTCGCCACCGCTGCAAGCCTCGCCCGCACTTCTCGTACGCCAGGCCATCGGACAGCGCGCCAAAATCCTGGTTAGCACTTACAACGAACCTCTTATTACCAGCGAATGGGCGGTCGCCGTCTTCGAGGAAGCCAAAGCCGCCGGGCTTATCACCGGCTTCGTCTCCAACGGCAACGGCACACCCCAGGTTCTCGACTATCTCAGGCCCTGGCTTGATTTGTACAAAGTCGATCTCAAAAGTTTCGATGATCGTCACTATCATGAACTCGGCGGCCGCATCGGTCCCATCCTCGAGAGCATCCGCCGTATACACGGCATGGATTTGTGGCTTGAGATCGTCACGCTTCTCATCCCCGGCTTTAACGACTCCGAGGACGAATTGCGCCGCCTTACCGAGTTCCTGGCCGGCATCTCACCCGATATTCCCTGGCACGTCACTGCCTTTCATGGCGATTACAAAATGACCGATCCTCGCGACACGCGCCCTGAGGACTTGCTGCGAGCCATCGAGATCGGCGAGCACTCAGGCCTGCGCTATATCTACGCCGGTAATCTTCCCGGCAGAGTTGGCCATTGGGAAAACACCCGTTGTCCGCAATGTCATGAAACTCTGATCAGGCGCCGCGGCTACCTGATCACCGACTATCGCCTCACCTCGGAGGGACGATGCCCGAAGTGCTTGACCGCGATCCCCGGCCGTTGGTCGAGCCGATTCGAGGGGCAGATTGCGTCCCGACCATTCTTTGCGCGCAGGGCTTCTACCTTCACAATCTTTAGTCCTTAGCCGGTAAGCGTTCGCGCTCTCGAAGAGCTAACCGCAGCCGTGGCGCCGTGGTCACGGACCCTCCGTTACGGAGCCGAAAGCATAAACATCGAGGAGACCTCGAAACGCCCGCGTTACATGCATCCGGGATGCCTTCTGGTTCTCTTCGCGGCCCGTAGATTAGAATCAGAACTCAAACTTCGGGCGTTCATGCGAAAAATACTATTGCTCAGTCCGTGTATCGCATCGCTTTTCCTGCTTTCATCCTGCTCGCCGCGTGACTTCCTCACGCGCCGTCTGGCTGCCGATCTCATCGCGGGCTCTGAAACTTTTCGCGCTTTGCAACAGATTCAGCTGCGCACCGGCATCCTATCCAACACCGATTACCTGGCCTCGAACATTCTGGCGCTGCAGCATCACGGTTGGATATCCGCGATCAAGGTCGCCTGTCCTTCTTCACTGGCTCCGCCACCTTGCTGGGATTTAACTCTCACCCCGCTAGGCGTGGATACATTCAAAAATCTCATTTCACCTGCCGATGCGGCAAAGCAATTCTTCAGCATTCCAGCGGCAAGAAGAGAATTGGTAACGGTCAGCGGCATTGCGAAGGAGGGCAGCTTTGCTGACGTCGAATTTACCTGGAACTGGGTTGCCCTGAACGAAGTGGGCGCGGTGTTCTATCCAGCCGATATTACTTACCGCTCTACTACAAGCTTTCTTCGGTATGACGATGGATGGCGCGTGATATCAGACAACTCCCATCACGGCCTCGCTCTCGACGAAGCGCTCAAGAATGCCGTGCCGATGCAGTAGAGGCCACTGTGCAGCGTTGCGTTCGATAAAGCCATCGTTGTATAACCCTTCTTCCCGTTTCTTTCCGCAAAAAAGACCTTATGAAAATCGCTAACACTTTGTGCTTCGTGGCACTCGTTCTCTGCTCCGTTTCAATGAGCTTTGCCGACGGCAAGCCCAAACTGACTCTCGACGAGTTTTTTAATTTCGTGAGCTACTCTTCAGTGGCTCTCTCGCCCGACGGCAACTCTGTCGTAATTGGCACGGAGCGCGGCGATTGGGGCCAACAAATTTTCCGCAGCGATCTCTGGCTTTACCGTGACGATGGCAAAGGAGGATCAACCATCCAACTCACGCGATCCGGACACGACATCGATCCCAAGTGGTCGCCCGACGGGCGCTGGATCGCCTTCCGCTCCGAACGCAAGCCTCCTTCCGAAAAAGATTCCGATTCGGGCGATGACAGAAACAAAGATAAAAACAAAAGTAAAGATAAAGATAAAGACGACGACAAAGGCGATGTCAGCCAGATCTACGTAATCTCTCCCACCGGAGGCGAGGCGATTTTACTGACGCAGGGCCAAGAAGAGGTTCACACGTATTCCTGGTCCCCCGACTCCCACACCCTATACTTCGCCACTCGCAGCCCGTGGACAAAGACACAAAAAGACGATTACAAAAAACAATGGAAAGATGTTGTGCAATATCGCATCGCCGAACGCGGCGACACCATCTTCGCCCTGGATGTTGACGCCGCTCTCGCCCGCAATCAGGCTGCACCTTCGAAAGAACAAAGTGATGCCGACAAAGAATCCGATCTCACTCCCGGCGCTCATGCCATCGCGACCTTACCGCTGCGCCTGGACGATCTCATCACTTCTCCTGACGGGGGAAAGCTTGCTTTCCTCACCAGCGCCATCAACCAACGAGAGGAAAAATTCGAAGACTATGAAATCTATGCGCTCGACCTGGCCCAGCCGACGCCCCGCCAGCTCACGCATAATCAGGCCCAGGAGGAAAAGCTGCACTGGGCAAATGACAACCGTCACCTCTTCTTCAGCGTGCAAGTCGGAGACGTCAGCGGTCCCTATCGCGATCTCCAACCACATCTTTACTGGCTCGACAGTGAAAAGCCTGGCGGCGAAAAGCCCGACAGTGAGACTGGCGCGGTGGAACAGTGGAGCAAAGACTTCATCGGCCCAGTCGAGCACTACGCCGTAGCAGCCGAGCATGTGCTGGCCTGCGCGCGTCTCGGCACCGAGGTTGCCATGTACTCCGTCAGTCAGCCGGGGCAATCTATGCACAAGCTCAACGGTTGGCAAGGCACGTACGAAATTCTATCGTCGGACTCTCACACTCGACGCATTGCGTTCGTCTATTCGTCGTTGCAGAAGCCGGCGGAAGTGTACCTGGCTGATGGACCTGACAAGCTTGACCAGGCACGTCCCATCACATCGCTGAACCATCTCTTCGCCGAGCGCGATCTGCCTCAAGGCAAGCCCTATCGCTGGAAGGCCGATGACGGCACCACAGTCGAGGGTATGTTGATTTATCCTCCCGGCAAATTCGAATCCAAGAATTTGCCGATGCTTACTTTTATCCACGGCGGTCCTGCCGACGCGGACGGCAACCAGTTCGAGCAAGATTGGTACCAGTGGTCCGCGCTGGCCGCTACGAATGGCTGGCTGGTCTTCGAGCCCAACTATCGCGGATCGACTGGCTACGGCGACAAGTTTCTCCAGCAGATCGTTCCCCTCATCGTCTCGCGTCCCGGCAAAGACATTCTCGAAGGCGTTGACGCGCTGGTGAAAGACGGGATCGCCGATCCCGATCACCTCGTCATCGGCGGCTACAGCTACGGGGGCTATATGACCAACTGGCTGATCACTCAAACCACGCGCTTCAAGGCCGCTGTCACCGGCGCGGGCGCAGTTGAGCACGTCGGCAATTGGGGCAACGACGATACTACCTTTGACGACGCCTACTTCCTCGGCGGACGTCCTTGGGAGGCCCAGCGGCGCTATCACGACGAAGCCGCCATCTTTCAGATCGACAAGGTTCGCACTCCCACGCACATGGTCGCCGGCGCCGACGACATCCGCGTCGCTGTCCTCGAAGATTACTTGCTGGAACACGCGCTCTATTCGCTAGGGATTCCAAATGCTCTCCTGATCTTCCCCGGCGAAGGCCACAGCCTGAACAAGAATCCCTGGCACGGGAAGATTAAAGTGCGAGAAGAACTGAAGTGGCTGCAGAAATACGGCGGCGTGCCGGCAGGGAACTGATTAATCATGCTGAGCGAAGTCGAAGCCGTGATTTAAAGAAGACTTTGAAGACGAGGCAGAGGATGAAGCGGCTGGCGAAGACGCCATAGAGACGGCGGAGGTGAAGCACGTCAGTATTGAGGAGGCTCGGGCGCACATGCAGGGGATCATCCGAAACTGGGTGTTGGAGACGGCGAGCGAGAAGGTAGGATTGAAACCGAGCTAGAGGATGAGGTTGGAGGTCCCGCGCGATTCGGCGTGGTCAGGGCGGGCTAAAGATCGTTGCAGCGCGGGAAGACGCGCGGGGTGCAAACTGCTTACTTCGCCACGCTCGCCATCTTCACAGCGTGTGAGCTGGCCGCATACCGTGCGACGCCTTTATAAAGGGCTTCCGCGATCTGCTCGCGATAGCCATCGCTGCGCAGTTTCTGCTCGTCGGTAGGACTGCTGACGAACGAGACTTCCGCCAGAATTCCCGGCATCGCAGTTTCGGTAAGAACCACGTAGGACGCTTCTTTCACTCCGCGGTCACGGAGCCCGGGATTTTCTACCGACAAGGTACTGTAGAGCGACCGCTGTACGTAGGCCGCCAGGCGCCGCGACTGCTCAATCCGCTCATGCAGGTCGGCGGGTGCGAGGACGGTCGCTACTCCATTCTTGTTCTCGCTTCCGTCCTCCCTTGCTTCTACGTCCTTGTCTTTTGCACCGGGCGCGGAGAAGAAGTTGGTGTAATAGGTTTCCACGCCTCGCGCGGAAGGCAGGTCGCTGTAGTTGGCATGCACCGAGACAAACAGATCGGCCTGCGCCTGATTGGCGATCTCGGCGCGTTCGTCGAGAGGGACATAGTTGTCGTCTTTCCGGGTGAGAATTACCTCCGCCCCCAGACGGCTCTCGAGCAACTTGGCCAATCGCTGTGCAATCTCCAGAACCAGATCTTTCTCCAGCAGCCCATGCCGTCCCACGGTTCCCAAGTCCCAACCCCCGTGACCGGCATCCACGACAATGCGCATCTTCGGCATACGAGCGCGCAACTGCAGATCCTCGTGCGTAGGCGGAGGAACAACGATGGTCAGCCTTCGCCGCGCGGGGTGCCCTGGTGCGGGGAAAAGATCCATCTCCGCCTTACTGTTGGAGCCTGGCTTCTGCAATTGCACCACCAGGCGGTAAGGGTTTGGCTCCAGGCTTACGGAAAAATTCGAGTTGCCTGCGGTTTCCAGCACGACCCGCGTCAGACCCGGAGCCGGCTTCGCTACGCGAATTCGCGCCAGCAAAGAATCGCCGACCTCGATGATCTCTCCTTCCATGTCCGGAGCCAGCGACGTGTCGTGCAAATCGAAATAAATCCGATCGGGACTCGTCAGGCGGTGGGCTTCATACTGCACCTGATCTTGCAAATCGAGTACAACCGTACTCGAATCCGGAGAAGCCCAATGGCGAATCCCAGTTACGCGTGACAGCTTTGATGCTTCCTGGGGCAGAACGTCGCCGCTGCCAGGTTCACTTTTTGGGTTCGGATCAACCGAGGCGCCTTGCAACACGGCGTCAGAGACACCAGCGGCATTCGCTGGAACCGAAGCATTGGCAGGCTGCTTCGCAGCGGCCACTCGATTCATTGCAGTCTGCGACATTGTCTGCAACGATGACTTGCCCGGTTGCACATTCTTCAGCTTCCACCAAAGTCCGACCGCCAACAGAACGAAAATTACCAGCACGGTGGATACGAATACCGCTCCAGGATGGCGACTGGCCGGCTCTGCGGGCTGCCGCGCCAATTCGGCTATCAGTGCTTCCTCGACCTCCGACATCGGTCTGCGTTTTACTTCCGGTGGCAGGACTTCCGGGAGAATTGCAGCGCTATCTGTAATTGCGGCCTCGTCCGCAACGTCCGGTTTCGCTAAAACCGGAGCGGGAGTAGCTGAGAGAAGAGGATTCTGTTCACGATCCGGAACCGCTTCAGCTATGGCCGCGGGCGGAGCCAGCTCCACTTCCGCCACTTCCGCCGATTGCGCGAAGCGGTCTTCATCCTCGGGCTTGAGAGCTCCAACTATTAACTCTGCAAGCAACTCCAGGCTGGTGGTATCGCTGTCATTGAAGCCGAAAGGCTCGGCCGAGAAGGCTTCCAGCAATCCGATCACGCGCCGACGGCCGCACAGGGGGACCGCCACCATGGACCGCGCGCCCAACTTCCGGCACGCATCGAGATTTACACGATCATCGGTCTCGGTGTCGTCGCAGCGGATAAGTTGCGCCGTGCGGAAACAGGCTCCTGAAAATGCCGAGTCCCGCCGGATGCGAGCGCCCACGTCTGGCTTGATCGTCCCCGCCGAGGCCCGCAATACGATTTCATTGTTCTCCGCCAGAGCGATTCCCAATCCATCGGCTCCAGTGATGGCAATCGCACGTTCCGCGATGAGTTGAAGGACTTCGTCGAGAATGAACTGCTCTGCGGGTTCGAAGTCCGTGGTGCTCGCGATGGTCTCAAATCCGCCGTAGTGGGCAGCCAGCGATCGCCGCTGCCGCAACTGCTGATGCAGCGCTGAAAACGCCAGCAGGGCCTGCAAAGCATCGCGGGCCGCCGGCCGTGACGGTTCGCCCTTGACAGGATCGGGTTGGTGGAGCGTATCCAGAGAAACATTCCCCATCGACGGTGCTGTCGCACTGCGCGACAGCCGCCATGTTGGCACCCAAGAATCCGGGGGGCGGCGCCAACTTCAGTCATCGCTTTGGTGGGAGTTGTTGCCATTCCCGTGATTGACAGCCAGTTTGCGGGTGATCGTCAACACCCGAACTGGTCCTGTCAATCAACCATTTTGCGCGAACATGTCTCCGCCGTATCTCACGTCCCGATCATATGCGGCCGAGGCCTGTTTTTACAGGGCTTAGCAAGAACTCATGTTGATTTTAATCGACTTCCAGCAATTTCAGCATGGACCTGTCAGTCATGGTCTTTGGTAAGGTACCCGAGATCTCGAATCAATTCAGTTACTGCCAAGCAGAGGCTACGGAAACTAGAATCAGAAAATCGGGCCCAGTCCGAATCTTCCCGGCAGATGTTATGCAGGTCGTACCCTTCCCAGCGCGTCCAGCACGGAGCCACTATCGGCACCCCTTGCGCACCCTGACTTACGTCACGATTGATACGGGCAACGGCGGAATCATTCGCAACCTCAACAGCGATGGCGTGGCCGTACAGGCGGTTGCTCGCCTCAGACCACAACAGCGAGTGCGCCTGCGCTTCGAGTTGAGATTTCCTCGCCTCCGGGTAGAAACCTATGGTGAGGTCAGTTGGGCCAACGATTCCGGGCAGTGCGGCATTCGCTTTGTAGACTTGCCATCACGCACCAGTCGCGAGATCAATGAGTGGATATTCTCCAACTTGCTGGATGGGTTTGCGCCTAAGGCTGGCCACCGTTCCATCTTCGAAAATTCGCAGGGCTTGCTGGTTCAAGAAAAGCTAATCGCCGAGGAAAGCGACGGTCTGATTCTGTCCGCTCAAGCGCGCCCGTCAATCAGGCCGGAGATTGCCGAAGTCAGGTTCAACGGAGGAGGGTTTTTCGATCAGAAGCAGCGTGACGAAGAATCGGTGTATGAGCACGGAGTTCAGCTGGATTGGCTTTCCCGTCCACTCTCGGGACGAGTTCTCGCGTGGCTCGTCGACAGTCTGATCGTGATTGCAGCCCTGCTTCTGTTCACAGTGATATTTCTCGCCATCGCTCACGAACTTCCGGTCTGGCCGCTCACCTTGGCGGCTGTCACAGCCACTGCCGTATTCGTCGCGGGCGCTTATTGGGCCTTATTTGTTGCGTTCGGAGGTGCGAGCCTGGGAGTTCGGGTGGCTCAATCCGTATCCAGTGCGGAAGATGATCAAAGTGTCGAGGAAGAAAACCGCTTTCGCTGATCCTGTTTCAAAGCTGAGAATCCAGCTGGCGGTCCACTAGTCGGCAAAATACTGTTGAGCCAGCCAAACGCGCAGCGCGGATTGCGTTTGCGCCGCGATCTTTACGAACCGGATTCCGACATTTCCGCGCTCGTCCGCCCACGCCACTTCCACGTCGGCTTTCACGCCGGAGTTGCTGCCCGGCAAATCAAACGTTGCACGCTGAACGTCGCTCGCATCGCAACCGTTTTCGACACGAACTTGCAGACCGCCCTGGCTCAGGTTGATGAGTTTTGCACCTACTCGTTTCTGATGGCGTCCACTGAGAGTTACAGGAACTTCCAGTCCGGCGCGGTAGTAGCGCAAACGGCCGTCGAGAATCATGTTGCGCGCCGCGGAGAGCGTGCGCACCGCCTGTTCCACGGAAATCGGTTTCTCAAAGGCGAACATCGCGCCGGTGGCTTTCATGTCAGGCTTCTCTTGCGGACGGCTCATGATGACCAGGGGGACTGTATTCGCGCACGAGGCTTCTTGCTTCAATTCTCGAAATAACTGTGCAGTGCCGTTCAGGTCACAGTCAACAATCAGCGCGTCGATTTTGGACTTTGTGAGTCGCGCCAAGGCTCGTTGCGGTTCACTCTCGACGGCAACCTCCATGTGTAACCCGCCGAGAATGCATTCCAGAACACTGATTTCCTGCCAATCGCGCGAAACTACCATCGACGAGAGTGTCATGAATTCACTCTATTCGCCCGGGTAACTTCGAAGTAGATCACTAACGTAATGACGGCTTTGGGGGTTTCCGCTTCCGCTTTCCGGTTTCCGGCTTCGCACGCACTCCCTCCGGTTCGAAAATCAAATACATTGCGAGGCTCGAGTTTTGCGCTTCGCTGTTTGTGAAAGAGCTTCGAGGCCGAAAAGCAAAAGCCGGAAGGCGGAAGCCGGCATTCTAGGAACGCGACTTTCGATACCAATCCACAGTTCGCCGCAGCCCTTCTTCGAAATCCACTTTGGGTTTATAGCCGAGATACTGTTCCGCCAGAGAAATGTCAGCCAAAGAATGTCTGATGTCGCCTCCGCGCTCTGCGCCATAAGCGGGCATGCCCGAATACGAAGTGAGAGACTGCAGAAGCTTGAAAGTCTCATTCAGCGTGACCCGGCGCCCGGTCGCCACATTGAATACTTTGCCCGCAACTTGAGTGGCAGGAGCTTTGCACGCCAGCAAATTCGCCTCTACGGCGTTGTCGATATAGGTGAAGTCGCGGCTCTGCTCACCATCGCCAAACATCGTCGGCTGCTGTCCGCTCAGCATCATCGTTATGAACTTCGCTAACACTCCCGAGTAGGGCGACGACGGGTCTTGCCGCGGACCAAAAATATTGAAGTAGCGCAGCGACACGGTCTCCAATCCGTAAGAGCGGTAGAACGAAGTCAAGTAGTGTTCGCTGGCTAGTTTGGCCACGGCATACGGAGAGATCGGATCCGGCAGCATGCGTTCCTGTTTCGGGAGCGTCGGTGTATCGCCGTAGGCTGCTGATGAAGCCGCAAAGACCACCCGCTTCACCTTCGCATCGCGCGCTGCAACGAGCACATTCACCGTTCCATCGACGTTGGCTCGATTGTTTCCGATCGGATCCAGCATCGATTTCGGAACGGATGGAATTGCCGCCTGATGCAGAACGTAATCTACCCCGTCGCACGCCAGCTTCATGGCATCGAGATCCAGGATATCCGCCTCGCGGAAATCGATCTGCCCGAGGATCTGCAAGAGATTTTCCCGCTTGCCCGTCGAAAAATTATCTACTCCTCGAACTTGCTCGCTGTGATACAACAGTTCTCGCGCCAGAGACGATCCTATAAATCCGCCAATGCCAGTGATGAGGTAAAGCGCCATAGTGCTTCATCATAACGAATCGCGTCGATAATTTGGGCTGGCAAGTGGGCACGCACCGGAAACCAAAGTAATCCTTCCAGAGATACTCGGTATAAACGAAAAAACTCAAGATGCGGGAGAGTAAGTGAAAGGAGTACGGAGAACAGCGAATCTTCTCTACGTTCCTGAATGCAGGAACTTTCGCAGAATTCTGAAAAATTTCTCCCGGCTCAGGATATGACGCTCCTCAAAAAAGTTCGCAGCCGGGAATCCGCTGTCGACTGTGCGCCCAATATCAGCGAAGGATGCGTCAGCGAGCGCAGGCGGCTCGTGCAACCGCTCCCGATCCGGATCCGAAGTGCTCGTGCACGATATTCCCAGGCCCAAGTTCGGGTACACTACCCGCACCTCGCCCCTGCTCTCGACCCGAAACCCATTCACCTCAATGGTCAACGCCAGCTTAGCTCCTGCGGCGAAGGTGGACATGGCTTCCAGATCGCATCCGTGCATGCCGATGTCGGTGATTGTCGCCCAGGTTGCCATGCTGCTGCCGGTTTCGCGCAGGTGAGTGATTCCTGGCAGCGGTATCGCGGGCTTCTGCGCCTTTCCGCAGCTTGGGAATTTGTGATACCGGCCGAAGCGGCGCAACTGGTTTGCTTTTCGGGCAATAGGACGGGCGCTGGTGCAGGGGCTGCGCCGGCGCCCTGAGGGTCGGTCGCTTGAAGGCCGCCAGATATGCGGCGCCGGAGCTGTTTTCATCTGACATAGCCGCGAACCCGCCTGTCCGGGCCGATGGCACCGCGGGCTTTTCGTGCCGTCGGATGATGAGGTGTCTGCTGAACTCTATCGGTGCATCTGAGCCCAAGACTGAACCAAACGGTGCTGGGGCCTGACGGAGGATTAGAGTTATTTCGAAAAAGGGAAGCGTTCAGGATTGGAACGTGGTGGCAGGGAAGTCGGCCGCACACTGGCGAATTTTGTTCCACACCTCGTCTCGTCCGGCCCCCGTTTTCGCTGAGAAAGGAATCATTGTCGCCGCGGGATACGCGTCGCTGAGGCTGTTCAAGGCGTTGCGCAGTTGATTGTTGGAAAGCCGGTCGCTCTTGGTTGCGATGAGGAGAAAATTGCGCCCTGACTGATTAAGAAAATCCATGAGCAGGCGGTCGCTTTCCTGCGGAGGAACATTCACATCGACCAATGCCAAACACAGGGCCAGCGTCGGACGCTGGTTGAGGTAGGGCTCGATGAACGTGGGCCACTCCTGAGAAATCTCACGCGAGAGTTTGGCGTATCCGTAGCCCGGAAGGTCCGCGAAAATTACCTCGGGCTGCGGTTTCCCGGGCCAGCGAATTTCGAAAAAATTAATGCTGCGAGTTCTTCCTGGGGTGGAACTGGTGCGCGCCAATTTGGTGTCTACCAGCGTATTGATCACGCTGGACTTGCCCACGTTGGAGCGGCCGAGAAATGCAACTTCCGGCAAGCTGGGAGCAGGGAAGTGTGCCGGATCGGTGGCCGCCGCCATGAATCGCGCGATTACCCTCATCCGCAGTTCTCAATTCTAAGTTCCCAGTTCTCAGTTGTCATGCTCCAGTTTGCTATGCGAGGGCGAAATCTGGCAAGCGGCATCGAATTCCATGAATTTTTGCGCAAATAAAAACGCCCGCTCTCGCGGGCGTCTTAAAACTGACTTCTGACTACTGCTACTGATGCGCCGTAGGACTGTCCTCGGTGCCGGAAGTCAGGGGCGCAATCGGCCGCGCGGTCTCTTCTTCCCGGATCGACGGCAGAGGAGACTCCAGCGCAATCTGCAGCACTTGATCCATGGTGTCCACGAAGTGCATCTTCATGGCGCTGCGCAGGTTCTCGGGAACCTCGGCCAAATCCTTTTCGTTGTCGCGGGGAAGGATCACTTCAAAAAGACCGGCCCGATGAGCCGCGAGCAGTTTTTCCTTGAGACCGCCGATCGGGAGCACTTTGCCGCGCAGAGTGATCTCTCCGGTCATCGCAAGATCGCGCCGCACCGGAATTTTGCTGAGCGCGCTAGCAATCGCAGTGGCAATGGTAATGCCGGCCGAAGGACCATCCTTGGGAATTGCTCCCTCCGGGACATGCACGTGTAAATCGAGGGTACGGTAAAAGTCTCGGGTCAGGCCGAGGCGGTGAGCCCGCGAGCGGACGTAAGACAAAGCCGCTTGCGCCGACTCCTGCATGACGTCGCCGAGTTTGCCGGTCAGAGTGAGCTTGCCTTTGCCATCGACCACGGTTGCTTCGGTACTCAGAATCGAGCCGCCGACTTCGGTCCAAGCCAGGCCGGTGACCAATCCAACTTCACTCTTTTCATGCGCCAGCGTGTCGCGGAACTTGATGACTCCTAGGAAATCCGTGACATTCTCGCCGGTCACCGCGATGGTGTAGGTTTCGCCTTCCTTGACTACCTTGCGCGCAACTTTGCGGCAGACATTGCCGATTTCGCGCTCCAGATTGCGCACGCCGGCTTCGCGCGTGTACGAGCGAATCAGCGTGGTGATGGCATCGTCGGAGAACTTAACGTTCTTGTCCGACAGTCCGGCCTGCAACATCTGCTTCTTCACGAGGAACTGCTTGGCGATCTCGACTTTCTCCTGCTCGGTGTAACCATGCAGTCGCAGCACTTCCATGCGATCCTGCAGCGCGGGAGGGATGGTATGCATCACGTTGGCCGTAGCTACGAAAAACACCTGCGACAGGTCATACTCGACGTCGAGGTAGTGGTCGACGAACATAAAATTCTGTTCGGGATCGAGTACTTCGAGCAGCGCCGCCGAGGGGTCGCCGCGGAAATCCATCGACATTTTGTCGACTTCGTCCAGCATGAAGACCGGATTCTTCGTGCCGGCCTTTTTCATCATTTGAATGATCTGGCCGGGCAAGGCTCCGATATAGGTCCGGCGATGGCCGCGAATTTCAGCTTCATCCCGCACGCCGCCGAGCGACATCCGAACGAACTTGCGTCCCGTGGCCTTGGCAATCGACATGCCCAGCGAAGTTTTGCCCACGCCCGGAGGCCCAACAAAGCAGAGAATCGAACCTTTCGGATTCTTCACGAGTTGGCGCACGGCAAGGAATTCGAGGATGCGCTCCTTGATCTTCTCCAGACCGTAATGATCTTCGTTGAGAACTTTTTCGGCGCGCGAGATGTTTCGGATTTCCTTGGAACGCTTTTTCCACGGCACCGCGAGCAGCCAATCGAGATAGTTGCGCGAAACTGTGGATTCCGCGGACATCGGCGGCATCGCTTCCAGCTTCTTCAATTCCTGCAGGGCTTTGTCTTTGACTTCCTTCGGCATGCCGGCGGCTTCGACTTTCTTCTTCAGTTCGTCGAACTCGCTTTTTTCGCCGCGGCCCAATTCCTTCTGAATGGCTTTAATCTTTTCGTTGAGGTAATACTCTTTCTGCGCCTTCTCCATCTGTCGCTTCACACGCGACTGGATCGTGCGGTCCACGTTGAGCTTTTCGATTTCGACATCGAGGACGTCGGCGATACGGTTCAGGCGCTCGGAAGGATCGAAAATCTCCAGCAATTCCTGTTTTTCTTCGATGGAGAGCTGAAGGTTCGCGGCAATGATGTCGGTAAGCTTGGCGGGATCTTCCATCCGCACCGCCGAAATCATGGTCTCGTAGTTGAGTGCCTGGCAAAGCTTCACGTACTGCTCGAATAATGTAGTTACGCGCTGCATGCCGGCTTCGATCTGGGCATTCATTTCGGTCGGGTAACGGGCCACGCGAACCGAAGCCTGCATGTATCCATCGGCGTCGGTGGCCTGGAGCAGGCGGCCGCGCTCGATGCCTTCGACCAGAACTTTAATGTTACCGTCGGGCAGCTTCAGACTTTGGACGATATTAACGATGGTGCCGACCTGGTAGATTTCATTCGACTTGGGCTCGTCGATCGAAGCATCGTGCTGCGTAGCCAGGAAGATTTTCTTATCCGCAGCCAGCGCCTCTTCCAAGGCGCGCACGCTGGACTCGCGGCCCACCACGAACGGCGTCATCATGTAGGGAAAGATGACCACGTCCCGTATGGGCATCATGGGCAGCTTCTTGCTTTCGAATTTTTCCTTGGATGTGGTCACTCAATCTCCCCGGGTTTCTGCTGGGCGGGCCGGCATTCTCGACAACCCCCCGCCAGTATTCAGTTTACTACTCTTTGGTGGCCCTTTTTTGGCTATCCGGCCTTTTCCATCATTGAAAGAGAGGCAGTGCGCTTCTCCACCATCTCCCTGGTGACCTCGAACTCCTTCAGTTTCTTCTGGCTAGGCAGGTTGAACATAAGGTCAAGCATCAGTTCTTCGAGAATCATACGGAGACCGCGAGCTCCCACTTTACGGGCCATGGCCTGGCGGGCAATCGCTCGCAACGCCTCCTCGTGGAACTTCAAGCGCACATTCTCGAACTCAAACAAGCGTTGGTACTGCTTGACGATGGCATTCTTGGGGCGAGTGAGAATCTCGATCAGCGCGAACTCGTCAAGGTCCTCGAGCATGCCCATCACCGGGAGCCGGCCGACAAACTCAGGGATCAAGCCAAACTTGATCAAATCTTCGGGCTGCATCTCGCTGAGCAATTCGAAGTTACGCTTGCGCGCGACCCCGACTTCTTCTTTTTCCGCCTCTTCACCCGTGCGGAAGCCCAGTGACTTTTTTCCCACGCGCCGGCCGATTATTTTCTCCAGACCTACAAAGGCCCCTCCGCAGATAAACAAAATATTAGTCGTGTCTACGGGCGTGAATTCCTGGTGGGGATGTTTGCGTCCTCCCTGTGGAGGGACATTCGCGATGGTTCCTTCCAGAATTTTCAGCAGCGCTTGCTGCACGCCTTCGCCGGAAACGTCGCGGGTAATCGACGGATTCTCGTCCTTTCGCCCAATTTTGTCGATTTCATCGATGTAGATGATTCCGGTCTGAGCTCGGCTGACATCGCCCTCGGCCGCCTGCAGCAGTTTGAGAATGATGTTCTCCACATCCTCACCCACGTAGCCAGCCTCGGTCAGGGTGGTGGCGTCGACGATGGCAAAGGGCACGTCGAGCATGCGCGCCAGGGTTTGCGCCAGCAGAGTCTTGCCGGTTCCAGTGGGACCGATGAGCAGAATATTGGACTTGCTCAATTCGATGGCGTCGCCGGCCGCTTTCTGGCGGTTCATGAAAATGCGCTTGTAGTGGTTGTAAACCGCGACCGCGAGTTTCTTCTTGGTCTGCTCCTGCCCGATGACGTATTCGTCCAGGAAGGTCTTGACCTCTTGCGGCTTGGGCAGTTGATTGGGGGTGGCAGTTTGCGGGGTTGCAGTCCGATCATCTTCCAGGATGGAATTGCAGACGGCGACGCACTCGTCGCAAATATAGGCACGGGGATAGTCACTGGGCGATGAGATTAGTTTGGCGACCGCATCCTGCGACTTATGGCAGAAGGAACAGCGCAAAATCTCATCGGAGCCTGACTTGGTTTTCACTCGGCTCACTCCTTAGAAAATCTTATCGGTATGACGGGTGGGTCTTGCCTATCTTGACCCTTTCTCCGTCTGCTTCGCGCCTTCCCGGAATTCGAAGTCAAACGCGAAGGCAGATCATACCGCTTTTACGGTCTTATAGATGATATCGTCTATGATTCCGTATTCCTTAGCCTGCTGTGCGTTCATGATGAAGTCGCGCTCCACGTCCTTTTCCACCTTGTCCAGCTTTTGACCGCTGTGCTTTGAGAGCAACTGGTTTGTAATCTCACGCATACGCAGGATTTCACGCGCGTGAATGTCAATATCAGTCGCCTGACCTGACAATCCTCCCATCGAAGGTTGGTGAATCAAGATGCGCGAATTAGGCAGAGCTAATCTCTTCTTCGGTTCGCCTGCGGCCAACAGCAATGCCGCCATCGATGCCGCCTGCCCTACGCACAGCGTCATGACATCATTCTTTACGTACTGCATGGTGTCGTAGATTGCCATGCCTGCGGTAATCGAACCACCCGGCGAATTGACGTAAAGTTGGATATCCTTTTCAGGATCTTCCTGGGCTAGAAACAACATTTGAGCGATCACCAGATTGGCGATGTTATCGTCAATCGGAGTGCCTATGAAAATAATGTTATCCCTCAGCAGACGGGAATAAATATCGTAGGCGCGTTCGCCCCGACCGGTCTGCTCGATCACCATCGGTACCAGCATCATTTGCGGATCATTTGGTTTCATTGTCTACCGGACCTGTCACCGGACCTGCCACACTCCGCCCCGCAGTAACGTTTCTTCGTTGCTCGGGGAGATCGAAAGTGTCCGCGTTTAGTCTGCTCACTACGCGGACTGGTGATAAAGAAAATCGAGGGTCTTTTCGCTGCGGATTCTCATCCGGATTCTATCGAGGCCCCCGTCCTCTGTCAAACGAGCGCGCACTGCTTCTGACGTTTGTTTTGACTGTTTCGCCAGAGACTCAATTTCCCGATTCACTTCTTCGTTGCTGACTTCGATTTTTTCCAGGTCGGCAATCCGTTCGAGCAGCAGCGAGGACTTCACATCCTGAATTGCCTGGTCCCGCTGGCCGGATCGGAGACGCGGCAGGTCCATTTTTTTCAAGTCTTCCATCTTCATGCCCTGCGCGGCCAGTGCTCGCAGACCGCGTTCCAGGCGCAGGTCAATCTGGCGGTCCACCAAAGATTCCGGCACTTCAAAATCGTTGCGCTTTACCAGTTCGCCGACCAGTTTGTCTTTGGCCGCATGCTCTGCGCTGTGGCGCTTCTCCGCTTCCATGTTCTCGCGGATCTGCTTTCGCACCTGGGCGAGAGTGGTGAACTCGCCCAGTTCTTTCGCGAAGTCATCGTTCAGTTCAGGAATGCTCTTTTGCTTGATGCCATTCACCCTCACGGTATAAACAAATGTCTTGCCGGCTAAACGCTTGTCCGGAATGTCTTCGGGATAGATTACATCGAAGGTACGCTCCTCACCCGCGGAGGCGCCGGCAAGGTGCTGAGAAAATTCCGGCATCGTATTCTTACCGCCGATTTCGATGAGCACCTCATCCATGTGTACGGGATTGGCGTTCGCTGCTTCCACGTCTCTCCCATCCTTGGGTTTTCCATCCATGGAAGCCTGGGCAAAGTCGCCCTCGGCAAGAGTGCGCCCTTCTACGCTGGTGTAGGTGGCGTGCTGTTCGCGCACGCTGCTGAGTGTCTGTTCGACCTCTTCGTCGGAGACTACAATTTCGGGTTTGTCGGCGCGAAGATCCTTGTAGCCCTCCACCCGGACTTCCGGAAGGACTTCAAAGCTGGCCTTGAAACGCAACGGCTCGCCGCCTTGGTAATGCAGATCGGTGATGCGAGGTTGCGACACCGGGACCAGCCCTTGCTTTTCGGCTTCGCGACGGAAGTAGCGTGGCACGAGAGCCTCGATTACATCGTTCTTGAGGCCATCCCCGAAACGCTGGCGAATAATCGACGGTGGAACATGGCCGGCGCGAAAGCCTGGCAGGCGGGCGCTTTTTTGATAGCGCTGAATCTGCGACTCGGTTTCGCGGCTAACTTCGGCGGCCGGGATTTCGACCGAGATCTCTCGTTTGATATCTTTCTGGTTCGTTTCCGTCTTTGCCGCGTCGGTAGTTTCTGTGGGGCTCACGTTTCGCCTTTCACAAGCACTGAATCCGGATGTTCCGTCAAGCAAGAGAATCGCAGCCGAATTTCAGACAGCGTTCATTTGAGTGTAAAGATAGAGGGAGATGACCGTCAAACCCCCAGGCAGAATTCGCGTCGCGTTCCTTAGGACGTTTCCATTCCCGGAACTGATGACGACCGGAACATCAGACGCAAATCTGGCGCAATGCCATACTCAAATGGTCTGAGAGCGGGTCCGACTTAGAAACCACGTCTCTTATCCCAGCGGCCTTGGCCGCTTTCAGTAATTCGTTCGAGGAATGCAGGGTGAACATCAACAGGGCGGTCTGCGGAGCCAGGTGGTTTATCTGGCGCGCGGCGTCAAGGCCGTTCATCACGGGCATTTGCATATCCAAAACTACAATGTCGGGGTGTAGCTCTTCGACTTTCTCAACCGCCTCTTTTCCGTTTTCGGCTTCGCCGCATACTTTCCAATCCGAGTTGTTGGCGAGCCACGACCGCAGCGAAGAGCGAATCTGAGAGCTGTCGTCGACGATGAGGATAGTATGTGTCATCCCGACACCTTACTGCGCCCTTGGCAGGCCGCTGGCCGGGCCACGTCATACAGCACGACGGACGGCTTCGAGGAAGGGTAAGTTAAGGTTAGTTGGCGAAGTCCTTCTCCGCCATACCATCGATACCGTACGCTAGCGTACATTCATACGTTAACGAGCTCGGTTTAGAAGCTTTCTTAAGGAACTCTTTTTGCCCCGGGACTAACCTGGGATAAGCTGCAGAAAAGCACACAGGCACAGCGTCAACCTGATCAAGAACCCATGCCCTACTGGCTTACTGTTCTTAACCACGAAGTGATTGCCTGCACCCGCTGTCCCAGGTTGGTGGCCTATCGCGAACAGGTAGCCCGTGAGAAACGCCGGGCGTATCGCGACTGCAAATATTGGGGCAAACCCGTCCCCGGCTTTGGGGATGCCGATGCGCGCGTGCTCATTATGGGGCTGGCACCGGGGGCGCACGGGTCGAACCGCACGGGACGTCCCTTCACAGGGGACGCTTCCGGCAAGTTTATGTTTCCCGTTCTGTATGAAACTGGATTCGCCAGCCAACCGAATGCAACCGATCGGAATGACGGGCTCCGGTTGAGAGATCTCTACATTACCGCAGCGGTTCGCTGCGCTCCGCCTGCGAATAGCCCTTTGCCGCAGGAGCTCGCCGAGTGCTCGCAATTTCTCGACCGGGAGATTGAGGGATTAAGAAAGGTGAAGGTCGTGGTGGCCCTCGGTAAGATCGGGTTCGACGCTTACTTGAACTCCTGGAAGCGGCGGGGGCTGCTTCACAATCGGGCGAGGTATCTCTTTAAACATGGCGCCAGTTACCGGTTACCCGACGGTAAGGTGTTACTTGCCTCCTACCATCCTTCCAACCAGAACACGCAGACCGGCAAGCTAACGCGCGAGATGTTTGTGGAGATATTTAAAGAGGCGGCAAAACTTGCCGATGATTAGTTGGAGGCGCCGTTGGGGATCGCTGCGCCTACCCCGTATGGGGTCACGGGGTCACAGTTCACCAAGCCGGGTCAGGAACCGGGACGGCGCCGCTTGATTCCAGGCTAGGTGTGGGGCAGGCTCGTGTGGGGCGGTCATTCTTGCCCGCCAACTCTACCCTTAACCGCTCAGGATGGGAACAGCAAGGTTCTGCCAACAGGGTCGAAAATCCCCTCCTCATGCCGGAATCACTGCTGGTTCGACTCGGTAGCCAAGGGCTCGGAGTGTCCGGATCATTCGCGAGGTGCGGGTTCGCTTGGCCTTTTCGCATACTGAGGGGCCGCGTTCCTCATAGCGAACGCTTTTGTGCAAAATGATCCAGATCAACTTACAGAGGCGATGCGCAATGGCTCCGATGGTTTGGTTGTGTCCGAGACGCGGCACGAAACGACGATAGACGATCTCGAAGATACTTCCTTTGTGTTTGACGGCAGCATTGGCAGCTTGATTGAGAATGCGACGCACTTAACGGTTTCCCTTGGGCGAGCGTTTGCTGCGGTTCACGCCTGCGCTCTCGTCTTCGCCCGGGCAAGCGCGCCCCATCCCACGAGCTCACAAACCTACCATCACCGGTTCCGGTTCTAGTTGCACGCCCCAGATTTCTTCCACACGATGTTGAATCTGTTCCTTCAAAGCCAGAATCTCCGCGGCCGTAGCTCCGCCTCGATTCACGATAGCCAGCGCGTGTTTGCTCGAGATGCCGGCGCGGCCCATGCCATAACCTTTGGCAAACCCGGAGCGTTCCACCAGCCATGCCGCCGAAACCTTCTTGCGGGTCTCAAGGGCCGGATAGCTGGGGACGGTTAACCCGCGTGCTGCCGCCCGCTGCTTTAGATCTTCATGCTGAATTTTCGAGAGCACAGGATTCTTGAAAAAAGAGCCCGCACTCAGACAATCGGCGTCCCCGGGAACGATGAGCATTCCCTTTAGGGCCCGAATATGGCGCACGGCCTCGCGGGTTTCGCTGAGACTTGGGAAAGATTCGCGGCCAGCGAAATGCCGCTTCAGGTCGGCATAAGTGATGCGCGGCTCGCCATCGGGCGCGAGGGCGTAGCTGACACGCAGAACGATGAACCGTCCTCGCTCGCTGGTATTGAAGATACTGGAGCGATAGCTAAAACCGCAGGCCTCGCGGCAGAGTTCGCGGAGTTCACCATCTTTCAAGTCGAGCACCAGCACCGAGGCAATTGTCTCGGCGACTTCCTGTCCGTAAGCGCCAACATTCTGCACGGGAGTGCCGCCCACGCTGCCGGGAATGCCGCTCAAACACTCGACGCCGGCGCAGCGCGCCATCACAGACCGGGAAACAAATTTATCCCAAGATTCGCCCGCGCCCACGTCGAAGACAATCTTGCCGTCTTCCTCGTGGGCGGCGCGCTGGTCGATCCCTGGGACTGCAATTTTGAGCACCAGTCCGGGCCAACCGGTATCGGCCACGACGAGGTTGCTACCACCGCCGAGAACGAACAGAGTCAGATCGCGCGAGCGCGCGAATGCAACCGCCTCCTGCACTTCACCAACATCAATGGCTTCGACAAAATATTTCGCCGGACCTCCGATTCGAAGGGTGGTCAACGGCGACAGCGAAATGTTTTCAAGCAGCTGCACGAATCATTTTCAATATTACACAGCGAAGGGTAGGGCGCGCTCTTCCGACAGGTAATGTTGGGGCATGACCAGTTCGACGTTGCTTAAACCGGCGGTGACAATATCTCGCTCTACGCTCTAGTATGTCGCCATCCTGCTATCGCAATGGAGTAATGCATGGAACCATGCGCTCTAGGGATCGACGTTGGCACAGGGGGCACACGCGCGCTGATCGCCGATTCTTCGGGTCGCGTGGTTGCCTCCGCGACTGAAGAACACGTTCCGTTCGCCTCGCCTCGAACTGGTTGGGCCGAACAGAATCCCGACGACTGGTGGCGCGCCGCACAATTGGCGGTCCGGAATGCACTCCGGTGCGGGGATATGCAGGGCGAACAGATTGCGTGTGTAGGTCTTTCCGGACAGATGCACGGAGCGGTTCTGCTCGATGCCGCGGGTAAGGTGGTGCGTCCGGCGCTGATCTGGTGCGACGTCCGGACACAGAAGCAATGCGATGCATTGAACCAACGGATCGGCGCGAAGAGGCTGATTCAACTTACCTGCAATCCTGCGCTCCCCAATTTCACCTTGACGAAATTGCTCTGGGTTCGAGAGAACGAACCGCAGAATTGGAGCCGCGTTCGATCGGTGATGCTTCCGAAAGATTATGTCCGTGTCCGGATGACGGGGGAGAAGGCGACCGACGTTGCGGACGCGTCCGGGACTCTGATGCTGGATGTTGCGCGCCGCCGGTGGTCGAGTGAAGTTCTGCGGGCCGCAGAAATTGACAGCGCTCTGCTGCCGGCGCTGTTCGAATCGTGCGATATCTGCGGCAAAGTGTCGCGCGAATCGGCAGAATTGACCGGGCTGGCGCCCGGCACTCCGGTGGTGGCGGGTGCCGGCGACCAAGCGGCTGGTGCGATCGGCATGGGCATCGTTGCTCCTGGAGCGGCGAGCGCGACCATCGGCACCTCCGGAGTAGTCTTCGCGGCGACGGACCATCCGGCGCTTGATCCCAAGGGACGGTTGCATACTTTCTGTCACGCGATTCCCGGGCGCTGGCACGTGATGGGCGTAACCCAGGCAGCAGGACTTTCGTTGCGTTGGTTTCGCGATCAATTCGGTAACACGGGCGTGCCGGACGGACGCGATCCGTACGAGCATCTCATGGACGAAGCGGCGAAGGCGCCTCCCGGCTCCGAAGGATTACTGTGGGCGCCGTATCTGATGGGCGAGCGCACACCGCATCTCGATGCTCAAGCGCGCGGAGTGCTTGCTGGCATCGCCGCTTCTCACTCGCGCAGCCACATTGTTCGGGCAATTCTCGAGGGCGTGGCATTCAGCCTGAAGGATAGCCTCGGCATCTTCGAGGAGATGGGCGTGCCCGTCAGAACCATTCGACTTGGCGGCGGCGGTGCTCGATCCAGGCTATGGAGCCAGATTCAGGCTGACGTGTATGGACATGAAGTCGAGATCACGCAGACCGAGGAGGGCGCGGCATATGGTGCGGCCATCCTGGCCGGGGTTGCCGCTGGGATGTGGACGTCGGTGGATGCAGCGTGTAAAGAGGCGGTGAGGGTCGCGCATTGCTTGCTGCCAATTTCGGCGAACGTGTCGGTCATGCAGTCACAGTATGCCGCGTACAGCCGGATTTATCCGGCGATGAAATCAATTTTTCGCTGCTAGACCTCAGCAGGCTCCCTTTTCGCGATCGTGGAAGTGCATGTCCCAACCTAGATAGCGGGTGGTGGCTTCATACACCGCGGAGGCGACGGTGGAAAGGTTGGCGGCTACGTGATGTTCAAAGCCGCGCTCACAGATGAAATGCAGCAACCGCTGCAGGTTCGGGATTTCCACCACGCCCGCGCCGCCGAAGGTGTTCAGCGGATCATTGGTAAATCTTCCTTCGCCCACGTAACCGCGCATCTTGCCGGATGTGTCGTCGGTCGAGAAGCGGGCGAAGCTCATTCTTTCAGGCTTAATAAGCCCTACGCAGGTTCCGAAGGTATTCTCCTTGCCAACAGTGCCGGCGATGATCTCCTGAAAATCCATCTTCACCGAGCGGAAGAAATGCTTGGGCAGATTCGAGCAGTGGAAGCAGACGGCTTTGTTCGGGTCCGATCCGTAGTTGTTGTTCCAATCGAGAAGAGCCGAGGGAGTGCCGGAAGCGAGCTGCAGTGCGTGCATACCCAGCACGCCGCAAATATCCACTTCGCAAGCGCTGGAGAGCAGCTCATTGCTCATCATGCTCATGACGGTACAGGGAACGACGCCCAGATTTTCTTCGATCGAAGTCCAACATTGGACCGCGCTGATGGTGACCTCGGTCGCTGCCATCCACTGGTCAATCACCGCGCCTAGTTTGGCCATCTTTAGAAGCGCTGGTGAGGGTACGCTGCTTGTGTCGACGTATTTATGAATGGCGGACAATTTGGCTTGCGCTTGATCGTCGTTGTCTTTCATGCGCTCAATGCGACCCAGCACTTCGGAAAGATCGAGTGTCTCGATGGAGATACCCTGCGATTCGAGAATCTTTTCGCTATAGCGAACGGTGTTGAACGCGGCCGGTCGCGCACCAATGGCGCCTACGCGCAGGTTGCAGAAGCCCTTCACCACCCGGCACACTCCGGAGAACCATTCGAGATCTTTGCCAAACTCTGGCGAGCCGGGACTTTCCGTGTGCAGTGTAGTGATGGAATAGGGAATGTCGTATTGTCGAAGATTGTTGCAGGCCGACATCTTGCCGCAGAAGCTGTCACGGCGCGAAGCGATGGTCATCTGCTTAGGATCATCCGGCGTGGCCTGAATCAATACCGGCACACGAAGATCGGCCAGCCGCAAGGCATCGGCAATGGCCCGTTCTTCGCCGAAGTTGGGCAGCGTAATAATGACGCCGTCGATCCGCTCGCGATTGCGCTTGAACAGTTGGGCACAGCGCCGAGATTCTTCCCGCGTCTCTACCGCTCCGTACTTGCTCTCTTCCGGCGTGAGCGCCACCACCTCGATGCCCGCCGCCTGCAGCACTCCGAGCATCTCTTCGCGTCCACTCTTCGCTAAATGATCGGGAAAGAAGCCTCGGTTACCCACGATCAGGCCCATCGTCATCTTTTTCTCGGACATAACCGCTCCTATTTTCGAACGAATCTAGGTTTGTCGTCGGGGCGCGAATTTGAATAAATAAATGAGACCGACCACCAACAACACTGCGCCCCACCACACATTCGCGTGCAGGTTGAAGAGGACAATGCCTGGATTTACCGGAGGATTCACCAGTTGATAAATTCCGGTAGCCAGGATCAGTGCGCCATTCACCGCCAGTGAAATCCCGATGAAGAACCAGATGGAAACCATATCGCGCGCCTCCCTTTACCAGAAAATCCGCTACCAGAAAATAATGTTCAGGACGATGAAGACGACCGTCACCACCGCAGCCCAGAAAAGAGGCTTCTGATATAGCGGGACATCTCCGACCGAAGGAACTTCGGTCAACCCGTACACCAACCCGGTCAACTCACCGTCCGACATCGGTTTCGTGGCAAGACTTACAGCCACGGTCACTACTACGCACACTACAAAGGACCAGAGCGCCTGATACATATCCTGGGCCAGGCCTTTGGCATGTGGCGAAAGTGCAACATAACGCAGCGCAGAGGGATCCACTTTTACCCAGGTCCACATGCTGATCGAAGAAAGCGTTCCGCAAAGCAATCCCCAGAATCCACCAGAGCCAGTCGCTCGTTTCCATAGCATACCGAGCACGACCGTGCCGAATAGAGGAGCAATGAAGAAACTGAACAGCGCCTGCACGTAATCCATAATGCTGGCAAACTGCATCACGAGATACGCCGTTGCGACACTGATCAACACGCCGATCACGGTCGTCCAACGCCCCATGTTCACGTAATGGTGGTCACTCGCCTTGCTGTTGATAAACGGACGGTAGAGGTCATACGTCCACACCGTCGTGAAGGCGCTCACATTTCCAGCCATACCGGACATGAAGCCCGCAATCAGGGCGGTAACTCCAAGGCCGAGCAACCCGGGACCGCAATAGCGAGCGAGCATAAGCGGCAGCACATCGTTATAGCTGTGGCCTCCAGTCACCGCGGCCATCGACTCCGGAACCAGCTTTTCGGGCAATACGGCCAAGCCCAGTAGTCCAGGAAGGATCACGATAATCGGGACCAGCATCTTGAATCCAGCGCCGATGACGGGCGCCATTTCCGCGCTGCGAATATCTTTCGCGGCCAGAATGCGCTGCACGACCAGAAAGTCCGTGGTCCAGTATCCCATGGAGATGACCGCGCCGAGTCCGAACACAATACCGGTCCAATGGATGCCCATGGGATTATTGCTGAATGACCCCAACCCCGACCAGAGATGGACATACTGTTCTGAAGCTCTCTGCGCAATTTGGAGCTTAAGGTTCGTCCACCCCCCGGCTTCGTAGAGTCCGAGGATCGGAATCAGCAGGGCGCCTGCCCAGATGAGGAAAAATTGCAGCACTTCATTGAAGATGGCCGAGCGCAATCCGCCTAGAGCTACATAAATCGCAACGGTTAGAGACGAAACCCAGATGCTGAAGTTGATGTCCCAGCCGAGCACGATCTGCATGACCTTGGCCATGGCAAACATGTTGACGCCGCTCATGAGCAAGGTCATGAAAGCGAACGAAACCGCAGACAAGGCGCGGCTGGATTCGCCAAAACGCAGCTTCAAATATCCCGGCACCGAGTGAGTCTTGGAAATGTAATAGAACGGCATCATGACCAGCGCCAGGAACAGCATCGCGGGGATGGCGCCGATCCAATACCAGTGCGTTGCCAGGATGCCGTACTGGTAGGACGAACCCGCCCACCCCATCAACTCCAGGGCGCCGAGATTCGCTGAAAGAAAACTGAGACCGGCCACCCATGCGGTCATCTCGCGGCCCGCCATAAAAAAGTCTTCGCCGGTGTTGGCGCGGCCTTTTAAATACCAGCCGATGGAGAGCACCAGAACAAAATAAAAAACCACTATGACGACATCAATGGGAGCGAGATGGACCAGATGGGTTGGCACAACGGTCGATTGCAGTGGCATCATTGCGCGTCCTTGGGTGCCCGTAGCAGGGCTGAACGAGTAATCGTTTCCTCGGGAAATAGAAGGGTCATTCTACCGCGAGGCCGCGACCGATGATCTAGGGGGACTGAAACAGAACAGCCAGGATGGACGTGATCCATCCGAATTTGTGAAGAATAAGGAAGAAGTTAGGAAATAGGGTGGAGGTGGCTGGAGTGGAGCTCCCCGCGTTGATAGTTGGGCCCTGTACCATGGATGTGGAATTGAACGGGAATGGCCCTCATCATTTACCTTCTCACTTACTTGCTCGTCTCGGTGGTCCGACAAAGAACTGCTTCCAATTGGTCAGGCTTAAAACCAAACGGTCCAGGTGCGCTCTTATAGGCAACGTGGCCTTGCGAGTCGATCAAGTAAATGCGGTCCGGCCAGCCCTTGTAGGTCTTTTCGGTAGAGTTGCCAAACTCGTCGAGCACAGCCGGAAACTCTATGCCAAGCTTTCGCACGCAGGCACCGGCGATGAAGGCTCGGTCTGCTTCCATCCTCGGGCTGGCACAAACGACGTTGTCTTTGATATTGCTCTGCATCTGCCAAACGTCGCTGGGCTGCGCTTCCGCAATATAGACGACCAAGAAAGCAACACGACCGCGATACGCTTGGTGAAGCTTATTGAGGGCGGGAGCCTCCCGCCGGAACGGCGGTCAAGTGTACCTTCCGAACACAAGCACCACGGGTTGCCGTTGGTTTATGACCGAGAGTTGAACACGCTCGCTTTTGTCTACCTTGAGCAGCGAGAAGTCTGGCGCCGGATCTCCCAGGTGCAGACTCCCCCCGCGAGCATGCATCCACAATGTTTCAAACGGGAAGAGCAAAAAGACGACGGGGCCGGGCATTCTAGCCATCACGGGGCCGAAAGTCTCAGGAGGCTGACGCATCGCCCACCAGACGTAAGCTCCGAAAGAGACGTAGCCGACTATCAGGCCGATTAGAAGCCTGAGCAGGAGCCTTCGAGCGAATGGACTGATTTTCAGCATCAAAACCGAAACTTCAGCGCGATTTGAATCACCCTCGGGCTTATGTCCGACTGGATCTGCCCGAAAGTTGGCGATTCGATATCGCTGACCGGTAAGCGGAAATTGGTATGGTTCAGTGCGTTGAATCGCTCACCCGCGGAATTGAAGTTCCTTTGATTCCGCCAGCGAATGTTCTTGAAGGCCGAGGCGTCCCAGTTCACGTATCCTGGCCCCTGGACCGCATTCCGTCCTTCGTCCGCGAATACCTCGAACCGGCCAAGAGGATCCGGCTGGAGTTGCGGAAACGCGCTTACGTTGAACCATTCCGCCGCCGTACGAGAGGCGGAATTCGGATTGCCCGCTACGTTGGGGCGGTTGCTGGAAAGTCCGGAAATCTCAGGCGCCTGCCCTTGCAGTGAAACGTCGTTCGAGTCCGAATACGGTGAACGGCGTGCCACTCATCGCAGTCACAATTCCGTTCAACTGCCAATTGCCAAGAGCGTGCCCATACCAGCTGCTGGAGTGTTGCAGGAACGGAAGGATCCACTGGTAGCTTAGTACGAAGCGATGGCGGGCATCGAACATGGAGCGGCGCTCACAAATGGACAGACCGGAACCAGCCCGCGGTTCCGGTCAGCACAATTCAGCTAACTGACAAGTTCATAGCGCGACTACTGCTTGTTGTCTTCTCTGGCTTCGGCGATGTGGGCATGGTGACCTGCTTCGGACACAGCCTTCAGAAACGCGTCTGCGCTTGCGGGAGTTGATGCCTTGCCGGAAAGAATGTTGCGAAACATCATGTGGTGGCCGTAAATGGCGCGAGTCGAGTCGTTATCCTGCTCAATTACCGCACCCTCCAACGTCAGGCCCGCGAAGATGCCTTTCGAGCGTGAGTAAGTGAGTACTTCAGTGTTCAGCAATATGTCAGTTCCGGCGGAGGTGTGACGGCCTACGGGGCCTGCAGCCACAGATCCTTCACCCGTCAGTTCGAACTTGGAGGAAAGCAAGTGCTGCAAACCACGATCGTTCATGACCAGCATAACCAGGTCCACGCCTTCGACGCCGATCTGCAATCCCCAACTGCCACCGCCAACCGAGACGAATGCGGGAGCGCTCCACCCTTCAGGGGTGCGGCAGGAGGCCACGCCACGTCCGTGCTTGCCACCAAAGATGAAACCACCCTTGAGCAAGTTGGGCACTATGACGATGCATTTTGCACCGCTCAACACTTCCTCGGGGATACCTTTGTCGGGTGTGGACATGATGGACTGAAGAACGTCCACGGATTTTTGCAGGCGCTCGACGGTTTCCTCTCGGTCTGAACCCGCCCACGCGTACGTCCCAACCAGGCCTAACAAACTCATCAACAACAGTGAAATTGTCTTTTTCATGAAATTGTTCCTTTCGGAGTGGCGCTAAGGAGAGACAACTTCAGATGGGCTGACTTAGTTCAGATAACCTGAAAGAGAGGAGAAGAACTGCTCATCCCTGCATCATCATTGCCCGGGCTCAAAAAAATAGCTGGTCTGAATTGCTCACTTCTTCCCTTGGCCATAAACGCAAGGTCGTTCGCAGAACTTCAAACGCCACCTGAAGTTCTCCTGGATTGTGAGCAATCCTGCACAGCATCTCCGTCCTCGGCCTGTCATGGTTGAACTTGCAGATGGTGCGCAATGGCAGACTCTCATTGATTTAGATTCTGACGCGGACTCTTCGCGGGGGCAGAAAGGTGGAGGTGGATCGATGATGAATGATCGGCTCAGCGATCGTTTTCGTAACAGGCTTGCGATTATCAACGACTGGCTTTCGAAGTTGATCGCGACCTCGAAATCAACGACCCAATCCATCGGAACGCAAAGGATGTGTCCTTTTTGCAGCCTGATTACCCCGCGATCCCGACGAGTTTGTTTGGAGTGCGGAAAGTCGTTCGGAAACGCTTAGTTCACCCGGGGCAAGAGTTTCAAAACATACGCAAAAGGAGAACAGACATGCTTTGGACGATTTTCGTTGTGCTTCTTGTTCTTTGGCTTCTCGGTTTCAGTCTCCACGTCGCAGGCGGCCTGATCCACCTGCTGCTGGTGGTAGCGTTGGTGGTCTTGGTCATTAACCTGGTCAGCGGCCGACAAGGTTCGATTTAAGAGGCGGATTCGGGGATATGTGAGAAAGGCCCGGCAACCCTTATTTGTGTTGGAAAAGGGCATGAAAGCTCGCGCTCGTCACTCGCTTCACGACTCGCAGAGCGGTCTGCCCAAAGTTCTCTGGCGGCGGAACCTTGGCAGCGGCCACCGTTCGGGCGAGATGCGTCTTAAGGGACGGATGTCCTGTGCTAAGTACGCATTTCTCTTTCGGTTTCGCCCGGCACATAGGGCAACCAACCGACAATATATGCCGCAGCGTGAGCTCGTCAGTTTCCGTGTCCACAATTGTTCAGCATCACCAGATCGATTGGCGGCCAATCTGCTGTCTTGAATGTTTCTCTGCGCCAAGATCAGACCTGAGCTCGCCGTCTCAGGGTGAACGAGTACCGAATTCAGCACCGGAGATCAATGGCCCTGATCGTGCAGCACCCTTAGAACCGGACAATGCCCATCTGAATACTTCTCCATTCTTTTGGCGAAAAGGGAGCGTCCTTTGGGTCAAGTGAAGCTCCGGTGTGGAAATGGTGCGCTTGACCGGCGGACCTGCCGGCGCGACGTGGATATCCCGGCATTTGAGTGCTCAATTTTCTTTCAGACCTTTGTGTCGGCTTCACATTCAACACAAAGTGCACGGTTGCCCACAGGAAGTGGGCTCCGTCGGACTTGGTGACCAGCGCGTCGACGGAGCTCAAAGCGCCGTTAGGCAACTCCAGATCATCAGCCAGCATGACAATGGGAATCGTGGGATGGGCCCGCTTAATCTCATTGGCAACGAATATGCCATCCAAGATTACAAGCTGGTAATCGAGCACAATTGCATCGACGGATTGCGACGCAAGAAGCCGCAGGCCATCGTGGCCATTGGTCGCGTTCACGAGTTTGTATCCATTCTTCTGCAATGAACGCAATTGCGCCGGGTCTCGGTGGATGCAAAGGAGAGTATTGCTAGAAGCCATATTCAGCACGTATATAGGCTGGACTGCCTACAATTCTGCTCAAAATTGCTCATTAGCCACAGAAGTAACAGTAATCATCACCGCCGTTTCGTGGCAGCAAAAGGAACGATACTGACCCGAAGGCCCGTAGAGAAAGAGTTTAACATCGGACGGATAACGTGGTGTGCGATCGGCCTTTACTACCCTTGGATGGATTTAGCGAGCGGGGGATGTCTGACCGCCTAGGTGGAGGTGCACTTAATCATGCAGAACTACATTGAGGAGAGAGCTGTGGACCTGCAAAGCGCCCTCTGCGCCTCCGGCGTAGTGAATGAAGCCCATCTTCCTGAATCGGTTCATGAAGAAGCTGACTCGCGACCGTGTGGTGCCGACCATTTCGGCCAAGGTCTCCTGGCTGATCTTAGGCACCACGGTTTCCGGAATGCCCTCTTTACCGAAATGAGCGAGCAATAGAAGGACGCGGGCAAGTCTCTTCTCGCTGGAATTAAAGAGTTGATCGACCAGATCTTCTTCGTAGCGGATATTGCGCGCAAGAAGATACGCCACAAACATCTCAGAGAATGAGGCTTCGCGGTGCAGAGCGTCCATCATGGTTTTTTTGTCAACCCGCAGGATCTCGCAATCGGTCATCGCAGCAGCGGACCCCATCCGCAAAAGCTGACCTGCCAGCGAACCCTCACCAAAAAAGTTCCCCGCACTCACGATCGCGATTGTCGCCTCCTTGCCGACCTTGGATACGACAGTCAGCCTCACTTTGCCTTTCTTAACATAAAAGACGGCGTCCGCCTCGTCCCCTTGTGCGAATATCATCTCTTTCTTCGGAACGGACAAGATCTTCCTGCCATGGCCAATCGTCGCGAGGAAAGTATCGGAGTCGAACCCACCGTTCTTCTTAGGTGATACCGCCGGCTTCATACTTCAAAATTATAGGTTTATCCGGCTTCCAAAAGTGAGCTGTTTTGCACACTCGCCGGAGTAGTGGAACCCCGCCCGTCGCCGCTTCGGTCAAGACTGGTCTTTATTGACCAGTTTTCGTCTGGTATTCAGTCCAGTGTGGATTGAGTAGACGTAAGGAAATGAGTCGCGGATCAGTCCTAATATTGTCCGCTCTCGACCCAGCAGCTAACGTGCAGCGAGCTACTCCGGGAGGATTTATGCGATCAACTATTCAAGTCGGCACAATCCTGTTGAAGCAATCGAAGTTGATGACGGCCTCTTTTGCGCTGGACACTTCGCCGTATTCGGGAAACTGGAGCGTCGTCGAAGGTTTGGATGGGTTCGCTGTTGATCGCAATATTCACGCTGCGGGATGGAACTTTTTATTCATGGCGGGAGAAGTCAAGGCGATGTTCTTGGGCTCTTTGGGACCGAAGAAGATCCAGAATGCATTACGGCGGATTCTGGAAAAGGTGAAGCAGCAACAGTTCAATGGCCTCGAAGTGACGGGAGTTGTTGCGAGGCACTTCCTGGGCATGCCTTACTCGGTGGTCACTGCGCACTCTCGACACGTCCAGCAGACCTGTCGCCTGGATAGTGCGGAGGAACGTCGTGCTTCGCAGCACAACGAGGCGTCGGCGAGGGATTGAACGCGTTTCCCAAAAAGGAGGCAACGTATGACACAGAACGGAAATCAGAGTCTCGACCAAATTCTTGAGTCTGCAATTGTTGTGTCTTGGGCGGACTTGATGCACGGAACCGAAGCCGGCTTGATTCATGTTGAGTACGGTTTCGCTCCTGGCGGCACCTTGGATTATCTGAAGGTCTGGTCATCCATAACGCAAGGCCATTGGCTTCTGGCCTGCGAGTACTGGATGTCCGCGACCACGTTTCATAGCACAGGCATCGGCTTCGACAATGGATACCAGTCACAAGGACTGGCGCACATTTTGGGATTTGTCATGCAGCATCAGGACGCGTTCACACTTCCCCTGAATCTTGGCCGCCAGGGGTTGCTACAGATTTCAACGCCCACGATCGAGGAGAGAGCAAAAGCCGCCACATCGGTGAACCAAGCGTTCGATCGCCCGGGAGCCATCTTCGCCCAACCTGCCCTGGCCTGAATTCTCGGCCGAGATTTACTTCTCCGTTGCAAACGGGCGAGATCCGTCGTGCCGACGCACTACTTATCGGACGCCGTTAAACGCCAGACCCGATGAGGGTTGGTTCGGGGCAGACCAGTGCTAAGCTCGCATTTTTCCCCCCCGGCTTGGCGCCACAAGTGGGACACCGAATCGCTAGAACTTCTTTCTCTACGGCCCTCATCGCTCCATAATGCGGCGTTGCTGATCAAGAAACTGGTCAATAGTGAGCAGTCCGCAAGTGCACTTTCGCTCAATACTGACAAGAGCCAAATTTTAATCCATCCTCATTTGCTTGGGCCGTCTTGAAGAAGCCCTTGTAGCAATCGTTCTCAGCAGAATTAGGAAAAATGGCCATACCAATCACAGTGTTTCCGAATCGGGCTTTGGAAGTCGTAAGTCCTCGCCCGCTCCTGCCAGAGACAACCGCATCGACCCGTCCGCGGGTGCATTCGAAACCATCGCTGCCCAGTCGAATCGCGGTGATTGGGAATTATCTTCCGCGGCAATGTGGAATCGCCACCTTCACTACAGACCTATGTAGCGCAATATCTGCGGAATACGGAACCGCTCGATTGCTAGCCCTCCCGGTCAACGACACACAGGAAGGATATGACTATCCTGCACGGGTGCGATGGTCGCTAGCCCAGGACGACTTAACCTCGTATCAGGTTGCGGCTGAATTTCTGAACTTCAACAATATCGACATGGTGTGCCTGCAACACGAGTATGGAATCTTCGGCGGTCCGGCCGGAAGCCATATTTTGCATCTGCTACGCGGTCTGAAGATGCCGCTCGTGACCACGCTGCACACGGTTTTACGTGAGCCAGACCCTAACCAACTCTTGGTGATGGAAGAGATCGCAAAGCTGTCGGATCGCCTCATCGTCATGAGCCAGCTCTCGGCGCAGTTCTTGCAGGAGATCTTCAAGGTTCCCGGAAGCAAGATCGATATGGTTCCGCACGGCGTTCCGGATCTCCCGTTCCTGGATCCCAATTTTTTCAAGGACAGGTTCGGGGTGGAAGGGAAAGCGGTTCTGCTGACTTTCGGCCTGCTCTCGCCGAACAAGGGAATCGAAAACGTGATTCAGGCGCTGCCCCAGATTTTGGCCAGGCACAAGAATGTCGTTTACATCGTTGCCGGCGCAACGCATCCCCATGTCCTCCGTCGCGAAGGCGACAAGTATCGGACCAGCTTGCAAGCCTTGGCGAAGGAAGTGGGAGTGGAATCGCAGGTGATATTCCACAACCGCTTTGTCAGCCCGGAAGAGATGGTGGAATTTATTGGCGCCGCAGACCTTTACATTACGCCTTACCGGCATGAAGCGCAGGTGGTTTCCGGAACGCTCGCCTATGCACTGGGAGCGGGGAAGGCGATCATCTCGACTCCGTACTGGCACGCGATCGAGTTGTTGGACGACCGCAGAGGCGCGCTGGTCCCATTCCAGAATCCCGACGCAATTGCGCAAAAGACAATCGAACTGCTGGACACCCCTGCGATACGTCACGCGATGCGGAAACGAGCCTATCTGTTTGCACGGGAGATGATCTGGAAAAGAGTGGCGCAAGGCTATATGGAAAGTTTCTCTCGGGTGCGCAGCGACCGCACGGAAAATCCGCGCGTTCAGTTCTCGGCGCGCGCTACACCCAAAGCACTCAATCGACTCCCAGATTTAAAACTGGATCACGTCAGCGCGCTCACCGATGACGCAGGAATGCTGCAGCATGCAATCTTCACCGTCCCTAATCGAGGCGAGGGTCATACTACCGATGACAATGCGCGGGCGCTCATTCTCACGGTGATGTTGGAGCAATCGCCCGAAGGTCAGAAGGAGAAAACGAATTCACTGGTTGCGGATTTCTCAGCCCGATATCTGTCGTTTCTAGAACATGCCTTCAATGCGGCGAACGGGCGTTTCCGTAATTTTCTCGGCTATGACCGCAAATGGAACGAGCTGATTGGGTCGGAAGACTGCCATGGCCGCGCGTTGTGGAGCCTTGGAACCGTCCTGGGCCGATCCGAGAATCAAGGATTGAAAGGCGCAGCCGGCCGTCTGTTCGAGTTTTCGCTACCTGCAGCCGTGGAATTTCATAGTCCTCGCGCCTCAGCCTATACGATTCTCGGGATTCAGGAATATCTGCGTTCGTATCCCGGGGATCGCGATGCGCAAAAAATAAGATCCGTGCTGGGCGGACGTTTGCTGGACTTGTATGACTCGATCCGGCGCTCCGACTGGAAGTGGTACGAGAATGTGCTGGCATACGGCAACGCGAGATTGCCCCAGGCCATGCTGCTCGTCGGTTCAGCTTGCGCGGACGACCGCATGGTCTCCGCCGGGATAGAAACGCTCAACTGGCTCACTGAAACCCAACGCTGCGAGACCAATGGCCACTTCGTCCCGATCGGGTCGCAAGGTTTTTATCGCCAGGGTGGTGAAAAGGCCCGCTTCGATCAACAGCCACTTGAGGCCGCCGGCGCGGTATCGGCGTGTCTCGAAGCCTACCGGGTGACGGGCGATAATCGCTGGCGCAATGAGGCGTGGTCGGCATTCAACTGGTTTCTTGGCGAGAATGATCTGCAACTTCCCCTTTATGATTCCGTGACTGGAGGCTGCCGCGACGGCCTTCATCCCGAGCGCGCCAATGAAAACCAGGGAGCGGAGTCGACGCTATCGTTCTTGATCGCACTTCTTGAAATGCGCTCGCTGCAAAATTCTGAAGCAATCGAAATCACATCATGACCATCTTCACAGAAAAGCCTATGAGTTCCGCGAATACCCGCTACGAACCGCTGTTGCATCGGCATCCTGCCAACCCGATCCTGACGAGCAAGGATTGGCCTTACTCCATCAATAGCGTGTTTAATGCAGGCGCAACGTTGCTGGCGGATGGTTCTACTCTTCTACTTTGCCGAGTGGAGGATCGACGGGGATTGTCACATCTCTGTGCCGCGCGCTCCGCCAACGGTGTCGATGGATGGCAGATCGATAGGGAACCAACGTTGATGTCCAACCCGCAAGAATTCCCCGAAGAACTCTGGGGCATCGAGGATCCTCGCATCACATTCGTGCCCGAGTTGCAGCAATACGTGGTCACCTACACCTCCTATTCGCGTGGCGGCCCAGGAGTGTCTCTGGCTCTGACCAAAGACTTTCGAACCTTCGAGCGCTATGGCGTGATTATGCCGCCGGACGACAAGGACTCGGCGCTTTTGCCCCGAAGGATCAATGGATACTGGGCCTTGATTCACCGGCCTATGACGACTCTCGGGTCGCACATGTGGATCTCCTATTCGCCTGATCTGCGCCATTGGGGGCGACACCGGCTCATGTTGGAGGCTCGCCGTGGCGCCTGGTGGGATGCCAACAAAATTGGGATGTCGCCGCCGCCCATCGAGACTTCCCGGGGATGGCTGGTCCTCTATCACGGAGTGCGGCACACACCGTCGGGCTGTCTGTATCGCTTGGGTGTAGCTCTGTTCGAGCTAGAGAATCCGGAAAAATGCCTGCTGCGCGGCGACTCATGGATATTTGGGCCGGAAGCGGAGTACGAGTGCCACGGCGACGTTGACGACGTTGTATTTCCCTGCGGATATACGTTGGACGCCGATGGAGACACGCTCAACATTTATTACGGGGCCGCAGACTGCGCGATTGCCCTGGCCCGGGCGAGCGTGCTCTCCTTACTGGATTGGCTCGATGCCAATGGAAGTAGCGACCGTCGGCAGTAGTCACCGGATTTGCACCAACATTACCCACAGGTTTGAGTCAATCTCCGTATGTGAGCTATCTTGCTCAGACGCACGAGTCAACACCTGTCATTGTTTAATCTCCTGAGTGTGTCCAGGGAGCAGCGGACGCTGATTCGCAGCTCTCATCCTTAGGTCGCTGCGGACCGAGCCGTAGTCAATAGCGGCGAAGCGACCACATCCAGCCAATCAGCATTTCTTTGTCGGCGTGTCCCCCGCGAACCTGCGGCGGACACGATTCGACCCTAAAGAGTTCTTGCACATCGAAAGGCGCGCAACACCTCCGCCGTATGAGAGGCGTTAGCCCGCACAAAGAAGAAAGGTCAAAGATCATGCCTTTAATTCAACTCCTGGAAGTTCTTATCGTGGTGGGTGTTCTTCTGTGGCTGGTGAATCGCTTCATCCCCATGCAGTCATCCATCAAGTCAATTTTGAACGGCGTCGTGGTCATTGCCGTGGTTTTGTGGCTGCTGAACGTTTTTGGAATGTTTCATTCGCTGTCACATATTCGCGTTGGAACATAAATACGCCGGATATCGATATCAAGTAACACGGCAGATGGCTGCCACAAGGAGATAGTGTGAAGACAAAATTGTTGTTAGCCGCTGCGGTCGCGCTGAGTTTGCCCGTAGCAGCTCAGTCCAATCCTCAAGCCACCGTGGAAGTCGAGCATATGAGTCCGACGCCTACGTTCCGCGTGACGGTCATCAGCCGCAGCGTGCAAGCCATCAACTATGAGCACCGCAGCGGAAGCTCGAAGCTGGATTTTGCGGGCACGAGCTTGATGCCCATGGCGAATGGCGAAGCTAAAGTGAATAGCAAGCGGGGATCAATCGAGATCGAAGCGGAATTTGGCAACCTGCAAAGGCCTACGACCTTCGGCAACGAGTATCTGACTTATGTCCTTTGGGCGATTTCTCCCGAGGGCCGCGCAGTGAACCTGGGCGAAGTATTAGTCGGTGGCAACGATCGCAGCAAACTGCACGTGACCACAGACCTTCAGGCCTTTGCCCTGATTGTTTCCGCGGAGCCTTACTATGCAGTACGGCAACCGAGCGACGTGGTTGTGCTAGAGAATGTGATTCGCGAAGACACCAAGGGAACCAGCGAAGCAGTAAATGCAAAGTATGAACTGATGGAACGCGGCGGCTACGTTCCCACCGGCTACAAGTTCGATCCAGTGGTCCTGAATGCCAAGTTGCCGTTGGAATTCTTCGAAGCGCGAAATGCGCTGCGCATCGCTCAATCTGAGGGCGCCGAGCAGTATGCCACGGACAGCTATCGACGTGCGGTCCGTTTGATGGATACCGCGGATGGCTATGCCATCAACAAACACATAGATCGGAAGCCGCTCATTGCGGCTTCGCGCGAAGCGGTGCAGACCGCGGAAGATGCACGTGCCATCGCAGTCAAGAAAGAAGATGAAATGCGCCTGGCGAACGAACGGCAAGATTCCGCGGACGCACGGGCACAATCGCAAAAGCAGGCGGAGGACGCCCGCCGCCAGCAGGAGCAAGCCGACTCCGATGCAGCCCGGGCTCGTCGAGACACCGCTGACGCTCAAGCTGCAACTGCGAAGGCTCAGTCCGATATGACGAATAGTCAGGCGGCATCCGCAAGCGCAGTCTCCGCGGCGCAGGCGGATGCGGAGCAATCGCGCTTCGCAGCACAGCAGGCGCAGTTAAGCGCGCAACAGGCAGAGACAGATAAAGCTGCCATGCGTGCGAAATTGTCCGAGCAGTTGAACTCGATTCTCCAGACTCGCGACAGCGCACGCGGGTTGATCGTCAGCATGTCCGATGTTCTATTTGACACCGGGAAATTTTCACTGAAACCTGGTGCACGCGAGAAGCTGGCAAAAGTCGCCGGTATTCTGCTCGCCTATCCCGGACTCAACATTGAAGTCGGCGGATATACGGATAACGTCGGCGCCGACACCATGAATCAAACCTTGTCGGAGAACCGTGCCAGTTCGGTGCGCGATTATCTGGTGCAAGAAGGCGTATCGACTAATTCGGTCAGCGCCAAAGGCTTCGGCAATACGTTGCCGGTCGCTTCCAACGACAACTCCGCCGGACGGCAGCAAAACCGCCGAGTAGAACTCCTCGTGTCCGGCGACGCCATCGGCAGCCCGGTCAACGCCACCACAGGAAGCTTGCGCTAAAGCAAGCGCAGGGAACGGGCACTAAACGAACACGAATGGAGGCAACACCTATGAGACTTGTTGGAGTGCTCAGCACAGCAGTTTTGTCTTTGACGCTCGCGGCACCGGTGTACGGGCAGGAGGAGCAGCACGAGCAGCAAGAACAGAAAGCAAAGCCTGCACAGGACGAGAAAAAGGCGCAACCGGAGAAACCAGCGAAGCAAGACGAAAAAAGCGCTCAGCCGGAGAAAAACGCTAAGCCGGAAGAGAAAAATGCGCAGCGGCAGAACAACAGCAAGCCGGAGGAGAAGAATGCGCAGCAGCAACAGGCACAGCCGGCGCAGCATGCAGGTGGTAACCGTAGCGGCCGCATTCCCGACGATCGTTATAAGGCCAACTTTGGACGCGAGCACACGTTTCGCGTCACCCAAGGCGATTACCGTAATCACCGCTTCCAATACGGCGGCTACTGGTTCGGGTTCGCGGCCCCGTGGCCCAGCAACTGGCTCTACACGCAGGATGTTTTTGTGGTCGACATCGGCGGAGTTTATTACCTTTGCAACCCGGCGTATCCGGGAGTCAATGTTGAACTCAGCGTCGCCCTTTAGCGCTGCGAGGCCGACAGCTTAACTGTTGTCGGCCGGGCTCCGGTCTTCTGGGCTCGCGCCGTTTGAATAGGAAAAAAAGGAGCGACATATGCTTGGAACGATATTAATCGTGGTCCTGGTTTTGGCACTGCTTGGTGCGTTGCCGCGCTGGTCGCATAGCAGGGAGTGGGGTTATGCCCCGACCGGCGGCTTAGGGCTGGTCCTTGTCGTTGTTGTCATTCTCCTTGTGCTCGGGCGCATTTGAGCCACGCGACATCGACGAGCGGTGTCTACTTGGCGGTGTGAATCGTATTCCGCCGCAATCTTTTAACGCGAACGTCGGAAACAGCAACTTGGAAAAGGAGAACCATGATGACGACGAATGAGCAGGTTAAGTGTGGGCATCTACCCTGCCGGTGCCTGGTGCAAGCGGAGAACAAATACTGCAGTCCAGCCTGCAAGGAAGCGGGATCCAAAGAAGTTGAGATTGCCTGCCAATGCGACCACGGAGCTTGTCCGCTTACTCTGTGAATCCCACTAAGTCGGTATGGAAGCCTGCCGAGATTGAACAAGGAGAAACGCGATATGAAGATGCATCGCAGTATGCTCCTGGTAATCGCGGTCTTAGCCGCGGATCCGGTGCTGGCCAGAGCGCAAGCACTGGCCGATTCAGGAGAGTCCTCAGGCACGATCTCCACTGCAACTTCGCCTCCATCGGACTTAACCTACGTAAGTCCGACGCAGCGAACGAAGCTCCACAACTATGTTTTCGACGCCTTCGGCCCATATCCCGCCGCTGGCGGGGCCTTTGCTGCTGGCATCGGCCAAGCGTACGACACGCCTCCGGAGTGGAAACAAGGGGCCGAAGGGTACGGCAAACGGTTCGGGTCGGCTTTTGGTATTGCAGCAGTCACCACGACCACCCGTTATGGTCTGGCGCAGGCCTTCAAGGAAGACACGCTGTACTACCGTTGTGAGTGCAAGGGCGTACTTCCGCGATTCAGCCATGCGGTGATTTCCACCTTGACGGCTCGCCGCGGCGAAGATGGCCACCGCGTTTTCTCTTTCCCGGCGCTCATCGCTCCGTATGCGGGCGCCATGACTGCCGTCTACGCGTGGTACCCCGGTCGTTACAACGGTAAGGATGCGCTCCGTATGGGCAACTACACCATGCTGGGATACGTGGGCGGTAACATCGCCCTGGAATTCCTTTACAGTGGCCCCCACTCTCTGCTTTCTCGGATGCACCTGAACAACCAGCACGGAGCGGCCGGTTCGGGGTCGAACCCATGATCGAGCGAAGCCTCACTGCGGCCGCCGATCTGCCCGCTCCCCGCATGAGACCGGCGATTCTGCCTGTGTCTTCCGCCGTTTCAAGCCCGGGCCTGATTAGCCAGTTCTTGGAATGGTTCGGAGATCTCGGAATATTTTTCTGGCGCGTGGTGCGGGCCGCGGGGACTCCACCATTTGAATTCCGCGAATTGTTTCGGCAACTTGACGAGATCGGATCAAAATCCTTGCCCCTGGTGGCCTTGGCCGGCGCCGCTACCGGAGTTGTTCTCTCTTTGGAAGCCCGCTACAGCCTGACTCGATTTGGAGCCAAATCGCTGCTACCTGCCGCTATCGTGTTCTCCGTGATCCATGAGACCGGTCCGATCATTACCGGTCTGGTAGTGAGCGGTCGAGCGGGCGCGGGCATTGGCGCAGAGTTGGCGTCGATGAAAGTGACCGAGCAGATCGACGCCATCGAGGCGTCCGCGGTAAATCCCTACCGGCTGCTGGCGGCGACCCGCATCCTGGCTTGCATCCTGATGCTGCCTTTGTTGACGCTCGCTGCCGACTTTTGCGGCTTGATAATGGGCTGGGTTACGCAGGCCCTGGTTGAGCCGGTCTCGTTGCATCAGTTTATCAATGCTGGTTTTAACGGCGCCGATTTTAACGATTTCCTGCCGCCGACGTTTAAGACCGCTGTGTTTGGACTGATCATTGGGCTGATTGCGTGTTTCCAGGGAATGCGGACACAGGGAGGTGCCGCGGGCGTCGGTCGTGCGGCCACGAGCTCGGTGGTCTTGTCGTCGCTGTTCGTGATCCTCGCCGATGTGGTGTTGGTGAAACTTATCATCCTATTTTTTCCGTGAATATTTGCCCGTGAACATCGATTAAACAACCCGCGACAAACATATGGACACAATCGAGCAAATTGCGATGGAGCTGGCAGAAGCTGAACAAGGCGGCAGCGCACCAGTGATCGCCGTCGAGGATCTGCATAAGTCCTTTGGAAGTCAAAACGTCTTGGACGGGATTAGCCTGGCCGTGAAGCGCGGCGAAACCCTTGCGGT
>JBEKUD010000020.1:0-52528 GCA_049515395.1 Candidatus Sulfotelmatobacter sp.
TGAGGTGAGGAATGAGGTGGGGCTGGATGTAAGTCACCACGCCCGCATCTCTCAGAGGGGCGGGGAGAAGCTTTTTTACTTGACATCCTTTTTCATAGGACCGTGTGTTTGCTCTGACACTTATTTCGTGTTAGATTTCGGGCCATTCCGCTGAGGTGAGGTCCCAATGCTGACCGATGGGAGATGGTTCGCCTGCTCCGAAACCGGTTTTGTCCCCGCTCACGCTGAAGGCTGTGGCGCAGTCGCCGAGCGAACCAACACGATCGTCCTCTTTCGCGAGCCGGGCAAGATGGCGCGCGGCCTCATTGAGGAAAACTACGCCATGAAAGGCTTTCGCATCGACACCAAGTCCTGCGACTGGGGACCGATGAGCGGATTCGTCTGTGTCGATCCCAGGCTCACCAAAGATCCCAAGTATGCCATTCCCAAAAAGAATGTTCTCTGGACGAAGCAGGCGGTGCATGGCGATATCGAGAAGAAATATTTCGGCGCTGTTGACGACCCCGACTGGAAAGCTGGAATCGTACCCATCGTGATTTCTCAGAAGCGTATTGATTTCCTGGAGAAGGATGGAAAAATCACCCCTCTGCCAGCCGACGATGGCTACGTTGGCGAATCCACGGCGACGAATGGCGCTTTCGTCTTCCAATGGCGACTGGTCGCTGCCGACGGCCGTCCCCATCCCTGGCTCAAGGGCGGAGTGTCAAGGGGACACTTTGTACTCTGCGCTGATAATCGCGGCGAAAAAGTGCTGTCCTATCCCGGTGCCATCAAGCCGATTCGCTTCGAGGGATACGAAACGGTCCTCGGCATCACCAATCCAGGAACTGCCGAGAGTCTCGGATTCAAAGCCTGCGTGACCGCCGATTACGACCTTCTCTCGGTTTGGCCCGGGCCGCCTCTTGGGGTCCAGGATCCGCTGGCCAAACTTCGTGGTCCCCACGACGCCATGGCGCTCCAACATAACCTGCAGAATCAGGTGCAACATCTGAAACACAACTGGACGGATCGGCTCCAGACAGATCCGCTCTTCCCAATCCGCCCGCCTGATTCAGAACCGGTCCGCAGCACGACGCTGGACGCGTTGCCCGCTGGAGTGCCGCGCCAGATCAACATCGACGCGCGCCCTAAGCAGGGCGGCAATTTCGAACATTACAGATACGGAGATATCAGCAACCGTATCTTGAATGTGAAGGTGTTACTCAACAACACCATCATCGGCAAAGGATACCAGGGTGGCAACGCGGTCCACCACAACGATGAGGTTGGCAACACCGCGCTCGCCAAAGGATCGCTTTCGGAGTGCCTGCCCATCATCGGCTTCGCTCCCAAGTCCTTCCGGTTCTCCGGCCAGACGGTGCTGATTCGTTCGATCTGGGAATTCCGAGAACTGTTCGAGTTAGCGAAAAGCTGTGGCTTCTCCCCTCTGGTGAAGAAAGAATGGGGCTTGGCCGCCAGTTAGAAACTCTGTTCTTCGAGAGTTGAAAATCGTTGCCGTCGATCGGCTAGGCTGCCACATCGCGCAGGCGCGCCGGAATTTCTCACAACCACTTAGCCACCCCACGGTGGTGTGAACACGTGCCGCGTCGGCTTTGACTGAAACTGTAGCTTCCGTCGCGGCATTGTGCGGTCGCACCTCGCCCTTGCCGTTCACATAGGTGCCGTTGTTCGTGCAGTTCGGTTTCGGTTGATTGGGTTGAGTGTTCGTTGGATCTCGGGCAGCTCGGAGCGGCTTCTAACGTGGGCGACTGAATTGTTAAAAAAAAGAGCACCGCAGAGTGCGATGCCCTCTCGTTTTAGCTTCAGGAGAATTCTTAGGCGGAAGAACATTCTCTTATCCTGCTGTGAGGATCGCTCCGGCGACAAATTCGTCGATCGATCGTGAGAGAGAAGCCCAGCGATCATCACCTTTTATCGGTTTGAGCAATTCGTTGTTCTTGGTAACGTCTACCATTCCTTTGATCGCAGACTTTCTCAGTGCCTCAGTCTGCTTGACGAAAATCGCTCGCCTTAACAGCTCTGACATATCGCTTGGGGGCACGGCCGCTGCAGGAGGGGGAGGAGTACACGTGACAAACTTCAAGGCTTCGTCGTCGTCGCCGGCAATCTTTAACAGGAGTTCATTATCCTCCAACTTTTGACATAACGCTGCGCCTGCACCGGTGGAGGAGCCGAGCTCCCAAAGTGGATCGTCAATTGCCAACACGGGCTCGTCGTGCAGCGGTATCACGCCTAGATCAGCGCCCCCAAAGATCTCTATTGCCCAGATTGAATTCGGGTTCTCCGTCATTTAGCATTTCCTCCGTCAGTTCTCATCGTGATGCGTTGCAGATCTCCCGTACCTTTGAGAATAGCGCGGGGTCTTGCGCTATCGTCTGAAATAGGTTCGAAAGTTCCGGCCGTTTGTCTATCACGATTTCGAGCCCCATCCGGCGCACGTCGTCGGAGGCGTAGGGCGTTGCCACCGCTTCGGCAACAATCTTATCGAGATAGGTCCTCATTTTCGCGCCTTCCTCCTCAGACCAACGGGCCGGATCGTCCAGAAACGGATGCGCAAGAACAGATCGAAACCTGTTCCGACTCTGAATCCGAATCTGATTCCGATTCCGAATGGGTGTCTCGCAGAATTCTGAAAGGCGCTCGGGAACTGTGTGCCTGTGGGGGTAGAAAGGCATGGCACTGCGGGCATCAATTGAAAACGGACCTGCAGTACACACGCCCTGACCCCAGGTTGCATGACGGCTCGGAGAGCGCTGCGCGTCATGTCGACTTCGCACCAGATTCTCTCTTGGAGTCTGCGCCACGCGGCGCGCATTTTTGCGTCACCGACCATTGCGCCGTTCACTCTTGCGATTGTTGTGGGTTCCGCCCAACCGCAGACGCGCAGCCGAAAATCAAGCGCCACAAGGTATGGGATTACACACCCTGTGGAAGCCCGGAGTGTGGCCACGCTCGGCGTCTGCACTGCAAGCGCCGCCAACTTAGGAAAGGCGAGGTACTCACATCTTCGGATTGGAAGGGCTTCGAACTGGATGGCCAAGTCATGCCATGCAGTCACACTCCGGAAGCGGTTGTGCCTTACGCATGTGACAGCGAAGCTTGCGCTGTGCGCATCGGCGCTGGCGAAGCGGAGCATTACTGCGAATGCAAAGCTTTTGTGGACCCGTTTGCGAAAAAGCGTGCGGAACTGTTGATCGAAAAAGCGATTAAGGACCCAAGCCTGACGGTCGAACATCTCGGCGCTTCTTTGGGCCTATCGGAAACTTGCGTGAGAAAAACGCCTAGCAGCGCCAGCATCAGGCTGGCCATGGGAGGACAAAAATTCATGGGGTTAATACCTGACGCAGACTTGATCGCCGCCAACAAACGTTACCGGGAGCAACAACCGAAACCGCAACCGAGCAACCAGGAAAAAGCACGAAGCTTGATCGAGGCTGTGACCAAAGACCCTAGCCTCACGGTCGCTCAATTAGCCAATGCCATCGGCATGTCGCCGTCTTGGGTTCGCAAGACTCTGCGCGCGGCGGGTCTCATGCCACCGGCGAAACGACGTCGAACCGGTCAACTCTTGCTGGCCGAAACCGACAACGCAACTCAAACCCTAAAGACTTGCGGGAGTCTGCTGGATTCATGTGCTGGGTGAGGACTCTGGCGAACCCTGCTAAACCAAACTTGCCGAATCGCAACTAACGAAGCCAAAGCAGCACCGTCTCGGTCCCTCGACCGAGTCAATGAAATCGCGCTACTACGCCAACAACAGGGAAATTCATGGTAAAGTCTCTGACGGAGGTCGTTGCTATGTATCTCCGGCTTGCTTTTTGGAGTGGGACGATGGCCTACATTTCCTTTCTCTTTGCCCGATTTGATATAGGCACCGGTCCTTCGTCGCCAGGCGTCGTGCTCACGGCAACATTCTTCGGAGCCATAGCAGGCTTGGCCCTCGCGGGCATGTTCGCCAACCGGGTTAAGCGTAAAGCAATGCTACGATGAGCTGCTCGCATTGCCCTCGGGAGCGATGGCAAACACCGGAATCGAAAGCCATTGGCTAATCGGAGCAAGGCGCTCCCGTTCGCCCAATCAAGATGCACGTCCAATCCCTGCTTCAGAAATTGACGTCTTGGTCATTCATGGCATCAGCTTACCTCCCGGTAGTTTTGGAGGAGCATACATTGAGCAATTCTTCTGCAATCAGCTCGATCGTACTGCCCATCACTATTTCCAGGAAATTTTCCTTTTGCGCGTCTCAGCACATCTCCTGATCAACCGTTTAGGTGAAACGGTTCAGTTTGTATCGTTTGACCGGAGAGCTTGGCATGCAGGTGAATCCCGGTATCAAGGTCGAAACAGTTGTAACGATTTTTCGCTCGGCATAGAACTTGAGGGTACGGACGAAACACCATACACGGATGCTCAGTATCTGAAGCTTGCTGAGATCACTCAAAGCTTGTTCAGAACCTATCCACGCCTGTGTCCTGAGAGAATTGTAGGGCACAGTGATATCGCTCCGGCAAGAAAAACTGATCCAGGGTCCTCCTTTGATTGGACCAAGTATCGGTCGCTTTTACGAAACTTCAGCTAATTGAAGTAACCAGGCGTTCAAAACCCGTCGATGAGCGCAATCGCGATAAAACGCTAACCTCTTGAGTCCCTGCCAACTCCACGGCATTCATTGACTTGCACGTTTCGCCGACGTAGGATTCTGCTCCAGTGATCGGCCAGACCATATCGCATTACCGAATCGTCGAGAAACTGGGTGGCGGCGGCATGGGTGTGGTCTACAAGGCGGAGGACACTCGGCTGCACCGCTTTGTCGCCCTTAAGTTCCTGCCCGATGACGTGGCCAGGGATCCCCAGGCTCTTAGCCGCTTCCAGCGTGAAGCACAGGCGGCTTCCGCCCTGAATCATCCGAACATCTGCACCATCTATGACATCGGCCAGGAAAATGGCGTCGCTTTCATCGCCATGGAATACCTGGACGGCACGACCCTGAAGCACATGGTCGAAGGCCATCCGCTCAAGACTGCGCAGCTGCTCGAACTGGGCATCCAGATCTCGGATGCTCTCGAGGCGGCGCACTCCGGCGGAATCGTGCATCGCGACATCAAGCCTGCGAATATCTTTGTCACCCAAAGAGGTCAGGCCAAGGTCCTCGACTTTGGCTTGGCGAAACTCGCCGCGCACGGGAGTCTCACCCTGGACGGATCCGCAGCTACTATCGGGTCGCCAACTGCCGTCAGCCCCGATCAACTCACAACGCCGGGAACGGCGATGGGAACGATCGGTTATATGTCGCCCGAGCAAGCGCGCGGCGAGACGCTGGACCATCGCACGGATCTGTTTTCTTTCGGCGTTGTGCTTTACGAAATGGCCACCGGCAAGCAGCCGTTCTCAGGAGCGACCTCGGCCATTATCTTTGAAGCGATTCTGAATAAAGTGCCTCCTCCGCCTGCCCAGCTAAATCCGGGACTGCCGCCGCAAATCGAAACTATCCTGAACAAGGCGCTGGAAAAAGATCGCGAGCTGCGCTGCCAGAGCGCGGCCGAGATTCGCGCCGACCTCAAGCGGCTGAAGCGTGACACCTATTCTTCCCGCGCCGGGGCCAGCGGTGTTACGCCGCTAGCTGCAGCTAGCAGCACGAAAGAAGCTCCTCCCGTCATTGCGCCAGAAGACAAAGAGACTAAACGGAAGGGTAGTCGCCTTCTGCCGGTTCTAATTTCCTGTGGTTTTCTTATTGCTCTTGCAATCGGGCTAGTGCTGGGCAAACACCTGTGGGGGTCGGCTGCGGCCAGCGCTCCCCTCTATCACGAGATTACGTTCCGCCGCGGCGAAATTCGCTCCGCCCGCTTTGCGCCGGATGGGCAGACCATCTTGTACAGCGCCGCATGGCAAGGGAATCCAGTAGAGACATTCTCTGCGCGCCAGGGTATGGTCGAGTCGCGTTCTTTGGGCCTGGGCCGCGCCGAGCTTCTAGCCATCTCCTCGACGGGCGAGATGGCGCTTTCCTTAGGCAGCCATCCCGTCGGAACCTGGATCAACGTGGGCACACTGGCCAGGGCGCCTTTGGCTGGCGGTGCACCCCGGCCAATTCTGGAAGATGTTGAATGGGCAGATTGGGCCCCCGACGGAAATAGCCTGGCCGTGGTGCGCAATGTGGGCGGCCGCGACCGGCTCGAGTTTCCCATCGGCAAGGTCCTCTACCAGACCAGCGGCGGCTGGATCAGTTACCCGCGAGTCTCTCCAAAGGGCGACCTCGTCGCCTTCATGGACCATCCCAACCAGGGAGATGATGGAGGCTCCGTCGCCATCGTCGATTTGTCAGGTCGCAAGACTGAGCTAACCCGCGAGTGGTACGGAACGCAAGGACTTGCCTGGTCGCCCGACGGCCGGGAAGTCTGGTTCACCGCCAGCGAATTGGGACTCTTTCACTACATCACTGCCGTCGACCTGTCGGGTAAGCAGCGGTTGGTGACGCGCGTGCCCGGTTCTCTGGTGGTATTCGATATCTGGCGCGACGGACGGGTGCTGCTGGCTCGCGCCGACCGCCGGCGCGAGGTCATGGCTCTGTACGCAGGCCAGACCAAGGAGCGAGATCTCTCCTGGCTCGACTACTCCTATCCCGCCGACCTTTCCGCTGACGGCAAGACTCTTCTTTTTGACGAGGAAGGAATTGGCGGCGGCGTGCAGTACGGAAATGCACAGGAGCTGACCTACGCAGTTTACATTCGCAACACCGATGGCACGCCGGCAATTCGACTCGGCGAGGGTGGCGCCACCGCTCTTTCCCCCGACCAAAAATGGGCCATCGTACAAACGCCGAGCTCACCCGAACAACTTCGGCTGTTGCCCACCGGAGCGGGTGAAACTCAATCGCTTACCAACGATTCCATCAACCACCAGTGGGCCCGATGGTTTCCCGACGGCAAGCGCTTTGTCTTCTCGGGGAATGAGCCGGGGAAAGGCGTACGGCTCTATACGCAGGAAATCTCCGGAGGGAAGCCGAAGGCGATTACCCCCGAAGGGGTAGACGCTGTGGCATTTGCGATTTCGCCGGACGGCCAATTGGTCGTTGGAATCGGTCCCGACCAAAAGGGCTACTTATTTTCTTCGGCCGGAGGGGACCCTCGAATCGTTGCCGGCATGGAACCCGGAGATATTCCCATCAATTGGAGTGAGGATGCCCACTCCATTTTTCTGTATCGAACCGGCGAGGTGCCTGCCAAAGTTTATCGATTGGAATTAGCAGCGGGAAAGAAAACGGTGTGGAAGGAGATTGCTCCGCTCGATCCCACCGGCGTTTCCACCATCGGACCGATTCTGATGACACCGGACGGGAAAACCTATGTATATGGTTTTCATCGAACGCTAGGAGACCTCTATTTGGTGGAAGGGCTGAAGTAAATCTCGCCGTTTCTACCGGATCTGAGGTTAAATCTTCGTGAGGCACTCCCGAGCCGTCCACCCCTTCATTTCGCGACACCCTGAGACATGCTGATGGGAACGGTCTGCATCGCAAGATTCCAACCGCGGATGGCCAACTGCGCCGGACCATTCGCCGACTTTGTCGGATAATCGATTTCAATCTCCCGAGTTTCCCCAGGTAACAGGGACACATAGTTGTCGGTGTAATACGCTGGCAAAATCCGGGATCCATCTGCCGCATTCACCAGTGTCAGTTTGTTCTCAAGCGATGCCGCTGTCCCCGTATTGCGCAACTCCACTTGCACATGGATTTCCCCGCCGGCGGGTGCAGCCTTGGCTGTCAAAGCTAAGGAAGACGCTGCCAGTCGATTCAGTCGCCGATAGGATGAACTCGCGCCCCCCATCCAGTAGAGATTATCCGACACCAACTCGCCTGAAGAGTTTCGCAGCTCCAGCTTTACGAACACCATCCCGTCTGGCAACAGCAACGGTGCAAGTTCCAGCTTAAATCCATCCGTAACGCTGTCGGCGGCTGCATCTTTCTGCTCCTCATGATGCAATAGCAGTTTGTGGTCGAGCGAAAAAACGCGTGCGCTGACCTGCAAGCCCCTATGCGGATCATTGCTTGTATTCACCACAGCCACATCGTAGTTCGAAAGATCGAGTTGCACATGTACCGGCTCGCAAGCCTTCTTTACGCCATAGAACGAAGACTGCGTATCGTAATCTGAGTTGAGGATCTGCCAGGTATTGCTCGGCCATGCAGGCTGTGTCATCCACAACATCCGGCCGCTGTTCGGAGCCCACAAGTGTGCATTCATCCCCTCGAAAATCGCCCGATGGTCTACGTAGTCGAGCATCTGGACCTTGCGCTCGAAATCTTCTAGGCTCGCTGGAGCCCCGAACTCGGCTTGCATCTCCGCCATGAGAGGTGCCATATCGCCGTTCCCGCTCTGGTGCCAGTCGTGATAGGCCCAGTCATCGCTGACCGGCCACTGATCCGCCTTCGGAATCCACGCCTGGAAAGACTCCAGAGTCGAGAACGATGGCGTCCCCGTCTCCACCGAGAATCCGCGATTCAATGTCGTGTAGTAGAGCACCGGATCTGTGTACCGGTACGGCCCGCTGTTTTGCAGATTGATGCGGTTGGAACTCGGCGAATAATAGCGCGTGCCGTCCAGGGATCGCACCAGATCGGCGAGGCCTTTGTTGAGCACGGGCTGCGGCACGCCTTCGTTGCGACCACACCACATCACAATCGACGGATGATTCCGAAATCGCAGGATAGTATCCTGCGCATTTTTCAGAAACAGATCAGGATCCTCGGCCTCGACGTTATAGTTCTCAGTCGATTCCCAAAAATCGTTCCACACTAAAAGTCCATATTCATCGGCAAGATCATAAAAAACTTCTTCGGTATTCTGACCGACCCAGTTACGGATGATGTTCAAATTGGCATCGCGGTGCAGGCGAAAGTATGGCTCCAGATGTTCGCGAGAGACGCGCTTGCGCGAGTCGTCCATGCCCCAGTTTCCGCCCCGGCAGGCGATCCGTACGCCGTTTACTTTGATCACCAGGTAAGGAGCAGCTTTCGTATCATCGAGTAACCGCACCGATGGCGACGATTCACCACCCGGCGCGAGCGAAGATACCCACGACTTCCATCCCTCCTTCCACTGAGGAGGAAAACTTGGCGGAAACGGCTCGGCAGCGGGAATGTCGCGCATCCCCTCGTGACTGACGTCGACCACCTCTTCGCCTTTCAGTCTGGCTGTCGTCGGCGAATACTCCAAACGCCGGAGGTGGCCCGTACTATCCAGCAAGCTCAACTCATACGTGATCTCACGAATGCCGAACCGCACCTCCTTTCTATCGGACTCACTGTTGCCTTCGGAGAAACTCAACTGCAAGGTATACAACTCCGGCTTGCCGTATCCGTTCGGCCACCACAATCGCGGATGCTGCACCGTCAATTGCGAGAATTCCGAGGGCGCCAACTTCACGGAACTCTTACCGGAGGCTACGGTGACCTGCTTGGTTACGGCGACGTCGCCGAAGGAGGCTTCTAGCGTCCCTGTTACCGGCGCGTTCGAAATATTTTCCAGCGGCACATTGATCTCGACATCGGCGCGGCTAGTGTCAGGCAGCGGCAGCGTAGTCACCACCTGGGCGTCTCCAATCTTCACCGCGTCCGTCGCCGTAAGCGTAACCGGCTGCCATATCCCGGTATCGCGATCGCGAACCGCTGGAATCCAATCCCAACCTTCCGTCGCCACAAAGGTCGGCCCATCCAGACACATGATCCCGCCGTTCTCTCCCGGACCGCCTTTGATCGACTGCTCCTGAGGAATCCCCGGATGAGTAGGCGGGGAAATGCGCACTGCCAGAAGGTTGGGCTGCTCGTTCTTCACTACATCAGTTACATCAAAGGTGCCGCGAATGAATGCTCCCTTGATCGAGCCCAGAGACTGGCCATTCAGCCACACCGCAGCCTGATAGTTGATCCCCTCGAAAGTCAGCGTCAGCCGCCGGCCGGAAGCAGCCTTCGGCGCGCGAAATTCGATGCGATACCAGTAGTCTTGCTTGTTCAAGGTCTCCGGAATCGCGAGATTGTTCAACCCGTAATCTGGATCGGGATACACGCCACGATCGACCATCGTGGTGAGTACGGTCCCAGGCACGGTCGCTTCCCACCAGTCCTTCGTACTGTATTTGGACTGCGAGATCGTGGCGCCATCCGCCGTGACCTTCGGCGCAGGTGTCATGCGCCAGCCCGCCGCCAGTGTCCACTGGTCTTTTCCGTTGGGCTGAAGTACTGGTTGCCCTTCCGGCGTTGGCTTCGCGACTGGTCGCGAAAACGAAGCTTTGCTGCGTGGCATCGTCGCCGGATCTTGTGGCGCCCGGTATCCCGCCTGCGCTCGCGTTTCAACCGGCCAAGGCTTCGATCCCTCTTCAAACTCAATTGGTGAAAAATCATCGGGCGTCTGAAAAATCTTTTTGATCTCGTCTGCACTCAACGCGCTCCGGACTATGGTCAGCGAATCGATCATTCCGCCAAAATGCTGCCAATTTGATTCCGGGAAAAAAGCTGGCGCGATCTGTAACTCCGGACTCACGCTGCCGAGGTCGAGCTTGCCCCTGGCAACCTGAACTCCATCGCTGTACAGCCGAAATTGTTCGCCATCGAAGGCCGCCGCTAAGAGGTGCCGTTCACCCGGGACCAGAGAAGCTGCGCCGGTAAGGTTGTTGTTTTTGCCCATCCACAAAGTTAGGTGCTTACCATCGATGGCAAGATATCTCGGAAATTCTTCCGCCGGATCTCCCATGCCCGCAACGAGAGTGGGCGCTTTCAGCGCCTCCGCTGGCTTAACCCAGGCGTACAGCGACCATGGCGAATCCGCGCGCAACACCGAATCGTCTTTTTCCAGCGGCTTCTTAAGACCATCGCCGCCGAGAAGAATCGACGCATTAAACGGTCCGTAGAAAGGTGGATTGTTCGTGACCGGCGTTTGGGAATAGCAAACCGCACTGGCGATCAAACAGAACGAGATCAGCTCGCTGTGAATCAGACGTCGCGACCTCGAAAACATCCGGTTCATCCGGTTCATCAAATCCCCCCTTGGACTTCCGTATTGCGGCCTCAACATGGCGACTGCCTGTTCTTACCACAGCGAGCCGTTCTTTGCATTTGATATCGCACCGCGATTGGTCGGTTCACAGCTCTTGAATCACTCACGTGGTCGCCAGCACCTGTCGGACAGCTCTTTCCGCCTCCAGTATCGAATAGCGGTGGTCCATCGCTCCAGCGAGATCCGTATTCGCGAACGCAATCCTTCCGAATGGCGCCTTGCGCAGGAACTCTCGCGGCGCAGGCTGGCCGTCACGGCCAAAGAAAAAGCCCGGTTGTGGGCTTAGGTACGCATGCCCCCAGCGGTTCAGGATAATTCCCGCGACTTCCCGCCTCGCATCGAACCCGGAGGGGGCAAACATTTGGTTGAATTGCTCGCGGATTCGTCGTTCATATTCCCTGAAGGAAGTCCCAAGCAACTCCCCACGGCCCAGATTCCCTTGCTCCTCAGTGGAGTGACCCGGATAAGAGTACAGAATCTTCAGCGTGAGGACGATGGGAGAGTCTGGACCGATTTTCGAATCCGCGACTCCTGTAAGTGCCAGCTTGCGCACTTCCATGTAGTTGCCGATTCCTTCAAACCAGCGGCAACCGCTCATACCCATCTTGTATAGAAATCGCCAGTTCCTCACCGCAACATTGGCCATCAGGCATGGAGAACGGTGGAACTCCGCATATGCGTTGCGGTGCGTTTCCGGAAGGTCTTGCACAATGTGCTTGGTGGTCCAACTTCCTCCAGCCAACACCGCCGATCGCGCCCTGACTCGATAGATCTGGCCGTCTTTCAGGTAGGAGATGCTGACCCAATCCGATTTGCCCGGTTCGCCGTGGTGGTGGACAGATATCGCTGTCGACGATAGCCGAACTCGCGCGCTACTGCGCGGATCGTCCAGTGCGACAAAATTGACGTTGTTGGCGGTGACCGCAGTCACTGTATCTGGGCCTGCGATCGCCGCTGGAATTAGATTCTTCACGATCAATCTTGCAATGGTGGTGTTGCCGCCCGGGAACATCTGATCTCTGCCGTCCGTTAACGGATGCAGCATTTGGTATGCATAATCCGAGTATGCCGAGAGCGCGTCAGGGCCCAGGCCGGAGCCGCCACCCTCCACCGGAGAGAGAAACCTCCGGACCGTCTCGCGGCTCAGGCCGAAGCGCTCCATATAGTGCTGTTCGAGCGTAATTGAATCAAGGTATCGGGAGATCGCATCGCCTTCTACTCTCGGATGTACGAATCGGTCTCCTTGCACCGGCGTGCTCTTCAGCCAACGAAGCCACTCAGTTCGGCTAGCGTCGGAAATCGGTGCGCCTTTCAGATTCTTTCCGACAGGATCGACTAACCACATCCCTTCCTTCTGTCCGAATTTCATTCCAAACCAGAATCCATATTGCCCATGCTCCAGTCCGATTGCTTCATAGGGAGTTTGAGAAAGCGGTATCTCCGGCTCCGGTCCGGCCCACGCCTGATAGTCGAGCTTCTGCGCTTTCAAACCAATGCTGTCGTAGAACTGTGCGATGAAGCTATCGGGAGAATGAAGCTGATAAATCGCCGATCCCTGGTGAGCAATCAGCCGCTTGCCCTCCACCAGGAATTCATTTTGCTTCGCTTCACCGCCAAAAATTGGATGGTTCTCCAGAACCAGGCACTTCGTTCCGGGACGCGCTTGCCGTTGGAAAAACAGTGCGGCGGCAAGTCCGCTGATTCCCCCCCCGACGATTATGCAATCGTAAGTCTCCCCGGCATCGATGATGCCCTTCGGCAGCGGGTCATAAACCCCATCGCGGACGGTGTGCCCTGCCTGCATGACTGCCTGCGTATTCCCATTGGATGTGCTGTACTCGCCAACTCCGCCATAACCGGTAAATTCGTCTGCAGCCGCCAGGAGTTCCGCAGGAGTAATGGATTCGAGCAAGAGGGCGCCGGAAGCCAGCATTGCAGAACCCAGGAAATCACGGCGCGTAATGGCATCGTTCATCCCCAGATTTGTATCGCCGGGGACCGCGGGTTTTGGAGTCATAGCTTGGTTCGCATCTTGAGGACTGCGCAGTTCATTTTCACACACCTCACAATGTCCAGCGGATGCCCTGTCCCAGGATTGCGACGAACAGAACCGAAGCAGTCGCTGCAAGAACAATCACGGGAATGCTGCGCCGGACGGGAGTGACAGCTACGAGCTTCTGATCTGCATGCAATGGAAACAAAGATGGAACAGCGAAGAGTCCCACCCATGACGCGAAGCCGCTGAGTGCGCCGGAGTTCAGCATCTCGATCCGTCCCCGTGGATCAAAGATCGGACCGGCACACGCGATCAAACCGCCTGCAATGCACAGAGTTAATAGCAGGCGAACCAGGCGGGAACGCCATTGCGGGGTCGCTGCACTCAGCACAAAATGAAGCTCAGAACTGCTGAGTGACATCGCGCCGCGATACAGGACAAGACCAATTATGAAGAGCAGGGCCCGCCAAAGCCAGGCAGGCGTGAATCCTTCGATAAGCGCCATGCCATCTCCGTGACCTGTGACTCCGCACTTCATCAGATAACCAAATTCCCAGAATAGGCTGAACGACATGCTAGTCCAGAGAAATAGCCGCGGTCCTGGAATCGTTCGGCGAATCGATCGTTGAGCGAGAAAGCAAATACCCGCCCAAATCAAATTTCCCGCGGGTCCGCCAATATCGAAGATTCTCCAGTTTGGACTGGGCAATTGAGATTCATAAATCAGCCGGGTCGTGGTCAATATTCCAGACCTGCCGCCAGCGATGAGCAAGCCGATCCCGTGCCCCACCACTTCATGTGCAAGATCAGCGCTGATGAACGCAAGAACGCCGATGGCGGCGACGCTGATGAGATCGTCTTCCTCCGTGGCGGAACGCGGCCCAGCAGGAGAAAGTCTTGCTGAAGTTCCGGATGTCATTGTGAATCGACCAGTCTAAATGATCGCGTGACAGCCAACTCTTCCATATCCCGTGAGGCAAAGGTCGCCAACATGAGTCCAACTCAATAAGTAAGAATTCGCCAGCTTTCAAGGCGGATCGGCGGGCGAGATGGCGCACATGCTGGTGTGATTCCGGTCACGGCGCGGTGAGTCGCCCTAAAGGCATTATGAAAATGAAATTCAATTTCAAGTTGGATTTTGTTTTTATGTCTCTATTTCCGACGTCGCATATAGAAAGGGGCGCCGAGTGAATGTAGGTGTTCTGTTTGGAACGCAGGAGCGCAACGCAGCAATCCTGCCGAGTGTTTGGATCGTAATCGTCTTTGTCTTTATCTTCATCTTCATCTTTTCCTTTCCAAGTTTCGCGATCGACGCGAAAACGGTTTCGGGAACCGTGGTCGATCCTAGTGGCGCCGTCGTGTCGTCAGCGACCGTGATCATCCACAACTCGGATACGGGCGCGCAGCAGAATTCCGCCACCGATGCTGAAGGCGTTTACCGCTTTCCCGATCTCCCCGCAGGACCGTACGAGATCGAGATCACCGCACCCGGTTTTAAGCCATATCGACAAACTGGCGTGAAGCTTGCCGCGCCGGGTGCAATCAAAGTGGACGTTCAACTCGAACTGAAGTCCGAAACCACGACGGTCGAGGTTAGCGTCGACAAGATCCAGATCGACGTCTCGATCACGCAAATGGGAGAAGCCATCGCCGCCAATCAGATGAGCGCTGTACCACTCAACGGACGCAGCTTTACCGATCTGATGGCCATTCAACCAGGCACCAAGGCGATTCCCGGCGATTCTACAACCGCAACAAGTACGCCGGCTTGTTCGGTCAGGATAGCTGGCAAATCCGGTCCAACTTGATTCTCAACTACGGCCTCCGCTGGGACGTGATCTCACCCTGGGGCGAAAAATATAACCAGATTCAAACTCTGATTCTCGGCGAGCAGTCGCGAGTCTATCCCGATGCGCCTGCTGGATTGGTCTTTCCCGGCGATCCAGGCGTTCCTCGGACACTTGCGCCCACAAAATACAACAGCTTCGCGCCGCGAATTGGTTTTTCCTACTCCCCGGACCAGCAGGATCGCCTGCTTGCAAAGATCTTCGGCGGACCGGGCAAGACGGATATCCGAGTGGGTTACGGACTTTTCTACACCGCATTCGAAGGATTATCCGCGGGCATCATGAGCGCCAATCCGCCCTATGGGTATGACTACACCAGTCTCGCCCCTCCGTTGTTTGCCACACCGTTCGTCACCGCTGCCAACGGCCAGAGTGTCGGTCAACGATTTCCCTTAACGTTGCCTGCCCTTGGAGCTTCGCCAGATCATCCGGGTTCGCATGTCGACTGGTCGCAGTACCTTCCGATAACCGGAGTGCCAGCCTTCTTTCATGGGAATGTTCCACCCTACGCTGAGAGCTACAATCTCTCGCTGCAAAGGGAAATTGCCGCGAAGACTTTCTTAAGCATCAGTTATGTCGGGACCGAAGCGCATCATCTTCTCGTGCTGACTTCGGCGAATCCAGGCAATCCAGCGTTGTGCTTGAGCCTCAGTCAGCCAACGAATGTCATGCCGGGGACGCCGACCTGCGGACCATTTAGCGAGAGCGGCACCTACACCACGCCTTCCGGCGCAGTCATTCAGGGAACCCGAGGTCCATTCAGTTCAAAGTTTGCGGCCATCACGTACCAGAAGACTATCGCGAATTCGAACTACAACGCACTTCAGATCAATCTTCGTCGCAGCTCCGGACCATTGGAGTTCATGGTTGGCTACACCTACAGCAAGTCTTTCGACGAATCCTCCAGCCTGGCTGAAGCGGTGAATCCGATTGATCTACGGCTGAGCGGTGCTCTTTCCGCCTTCGACATGCGCAACAATTTTGTGGCGAGCTACAGGTACCGGCTGCCAATCAGCGACCTTTTGCGTCGAGAAGATGGCTGGACCGGCGGGTGGGCGATCTCGGGGTTGACGCGATTCACCTCCGGGTTTCCTGTGACCTTGTACAACAATACCGACCGGTCCCTGCTGGGAACCATACCAAACGGCATCAACAACAACGGCGTGGACACGCCCAACTTCACCTCTGGCAACCTCGAAATCAATAACGATCCGCGCAGTCAAAATCGTGCCTTTAACACCTCGCTCTTCACCCTCCCCGCACTGGGGCAAGTCGGCAGTGCGCCGAGACGTTTCTTCGGAGGTCCAGGCATCGACAGTTTCGATATGGCGCTCGAAAAGAAGATACGGGTGTCCGAGTCCCGCTCGCTCGAGCTCAGGTTAGAGGCGTTCAACGCGTTCAACCACGCTCAGTTCTATGGGCCAGTGGCTGTTAACGGCAATATCAGTAGCGCCAATTTCGGTGAGATAGTCTCCGCCGCGCCTCCCCGACTTGTCCAGCTAGCCGGAAAGTTCGTCTTCTAGGCAATTGACGGTGCCCATACCGATCGTCGCGCGGAGCAGGACACTTCCACGTTGGTTATCTCGCGAAAGGATTCACACGTTTGGGGTCGTACTTGAAATCCACAAGACCGTCACGGTAGTCCAATTCCACCTCAAGCTGCCTGAGCATGGCAAAACCCAGAAAGCCGGAAACTTCCGTCCCGGTGTGGCGGCTTACGCTGGAGAGGTCTATCGTGATAATGCCTAAGTTCGATTGCTGAAAGTGTCCGAAACGCAAAGTCGCCTTCTCGGAACTGTAGACCTTATCCACCGCGCCGCTCACACCGTGTACCCGCACGCTGTCCTCGGAACTAACCTTGCTCACCTGCCGCCCGGCACGCACCGACAGGAGATTGCTGAACGCACCGGTATCGAGTCCGAACAGCATGGCTTTCGAATTGTTCACGCTCGTGGGCACCAGCATGTTGTGGCCAAAGCGGAAGACCCTCGTCCAGTCCGCCATTTCTGGTGCAATGTAACGATCGTTGGGCAGGCGTCTGGCTGGTTTCGCTGTCGGCGGCGGAGCTTTCTCATCCTTCGAAGTCCCCTCGTTCGCGCTGACCTCTTTCTGTTCAGCGTTCGCTTGTTCCTCTCCTTCGCTGTTCAAAGACTTCGGAGCAACGGTGTCTTCGGGGCGCTTTGGCAACGGAGAAAGTTTGAGCCGCATTCCCGGAAGATCAATGTCGATGAGATAAGCCCCCAGCACATCGGCGCCTATCAAGCCGTCTTCATCCGCGATCGAGCCTTTATCGCTTACGGCGACCACGCAATCCTGGAACTCCAGTTCGCCGATTCGGATGTGGTCGGCTACTGCTGTATAGCCGCTTTGCAACCCTTTATCGCCGATGCCGTGGAAATGCACGGCAGAGATTGGCGTCAAACCCGCCTTCTCCGCGACCTTGTGGCTCACCATAATGCCGCCGGCTCCAGTATCGAGCAGGAGATGAGCATTCCGGTCATTGAGCTTGACCGAAAGACCGATTCCCCGCATTCGATGGGCGTCCGCGCCATACATCGTCTCCAACTTGGTCTCGGTCTGCTCCACTTTGCTGACCAGCCTGCACACATGAACCGGCTTATCCGCCGTCGCTTGCAGAAACTCCAAATACTCCGTCATCCATTTTGTTTCTTCTTCATTATCAGGATGTGGCCCGCTGAGGTAGGCCTCCAATGCCGCCAGCCTCTCTTTTCGTGGAAGCATTCGTAGCCATGCTCGCTGCACCTCGATGTTTTCAGGAGCAACTTCATGGGCGGTCTGCAGCTGGTCATAGGCCTTGCGATATAAGGAGTACGAGCGGTACAACTGCGCCAGTCCGAGATATGCGTGCACCTCTCTCGGGTCGAACTTCTTCGCTGTGAGGTATGACAACTCTGCATCTGGCATTTCGCCGTTCCGAAACTGGACATCACCCTTTGCCGCCAGCAAAGCCGCCGCATTCGGGTGGGCGCTCAGTGCAGTGTTCACGGCGTCCAACGCCTCATCCATCTTCTGTTGCCGCAACATTGCGCGCACAAGTCCCACTTGCACGTTCACCAATTGCGCAGGCACGAGCTTTGAATCATTGTTCAGAATTGCCTGATAGCGGACCTCGGCTTCGGCGAACTTGCCTGCTTGATAAAGCTGGTCAGCAGTCGCAAGTTCCGGTGGGATCGGAGTGTCGATGTCGTCGCCGAACATTGCGGGAGTCAAGAAGACAAACAGCAGAGCGGCGACGAAAGCCGGGCGTAAGGAGGACATGTGGAATACCCATTTAATGGAGGAGAGTAGCATGATTTCCACGTTCTGCGAAGCCGTTGACCCGCCGACTCGCCGCCGGGCACGCTCAGGCGGGAGGAATTGTGCGATGACTCCGGTAATTAGTGGTTCTTCTGTGATCCCGGTAAAGTTCACAAGTAGGCGAAGAGTATGAAGCGACTTCTGATTATCATTTTGGCGATAACGACCTTGGCGGCGGCGCGGGACAAGAAGTCAAAGGCTCAGCCCGGACCGTATGTATTCACCAGCAAAGCCAACGCTCGAACGCTCAAGATGCTCATCGTCCAGGAGAATCTAACAGAAGGCTACACCCTCGATTCCGACAATCAATTCCAGTTTCGCTTCTCAAAGCCAGCGCAGATGCCTCTCATCGGCGCCCTTTTTATGGCTTCAAGTGGGTGTCCGGGCATGACAACGAAAAAGGTATGGTCGTACACATTGACCGAACACAATGGCACGACAAAGGTGACGGTTCAGCCAGTGTGGGAATATCCGGACGATTACTGCCAAAGGCAGACTCACGAGTTGATCTGGAGCCAGCCAGAGGAGATTGCGGCATTTCAAGCAATGCTGGACAAAGCACCCATTTCGAGCGTGCAGGCTCCAGCCCCAAAGCCCGTTCCAGCTTTGGCCACGGCCGCTCCCGCATCTTCTCCAACTTCAGTCGCGGATCAGCAGCAAGGCACCAAGCAATACGCTGCTTGTTTGGAATTGGCGAAGAACAACCCCACCATCACTTGCAAGTAGAAGTCAGAATAATAGGATGACCGCCGCCATTCACGGTCTTTAATCTTGCCGCAACTGCCTATGCGGCCTTACTCATCCCCGCCCTCAGCTTCGCCCACCTCGCTCTTTGAGCGGCGGCGATCTTTCTGCGGGCTGATGCGGACATAGTGCGCTTCACCACGGATGGGCTATTTGCTTGCGCCGCTCCCGTTACGGGTTTCGCGTCGCTCCTAATCTTCATCCATCGCGCCCTTTGCGCCTGTGCCATTTTTCGACGCGAAGCAGCCGATATGATTCGTTTCGGTCCGTTTGTTTCCCGCGACTTCCCCACCCCGTTTAACGACTCGATCACTGAAATCGCTTGATCCAACTTCTCCATGTGCAACTGTGCGTGCTTGCGCTCTTCTCGAAGCTCCTGAAGCGCGTTGGTTAGACTTGCCATTATTGTTCTTCCCCCTCAAGATTTATAGCGAACTGATTGTATAGGACGGGAGACGAACTGGCGCACTCATTCCATGGGCCACGAGGCCCACCCGCGCTCTATCAGCAATACAGCGTATAGAAATACCGTTCTGCCGCCATACCCCTAATCATGGCCTGCCGACGATCATTCCTCCACGAATTCCGGAATTGAGCTGGCAATATTGATGCGGTCAATGGGGCTGGATGGGTAAGCGTTGATCATATCCGCACAATCATGCGTGCGGTAGAGGACAGACATGTCGCGACCTCTCGATTAAACTCCTACCCAAAACCTTCACGCGCAGTAGCACAAGTATGTCTCAGGCTGTGATTCCTCCGTCCAGTGTTGTTTCTTCCATCGCGGACTGGAAGCGGCTCTATCAATACGCGATTCTTGAACGTGACTCTTCCAAAGTGCCGCCGCGGGTCGCCGAACCTGGTCATGCCATTCTGAATCGAGCCAAAGCGCCAGTGACCAAAACGAAGGTGGGGGAATCCAGCGATCTTATCTATGCGCTCCGCATGTTGGGATTACTGGAGAAAGTGGCTGCGAGAGAGCGTTCAGCTGCGTGACCAGGTGAGCCAAGCGAGCGGTTGACCCGACTGCGGGTTCTGTTCCCGACCGATAGGGTTTCAAGTGTATTTGCCGGACGACTACGCCCGTACATGAAACTATGTATGTACGCTACCGCACATAGCATGGCGAGCTTAAGTCGTGCCCTCCCGCTGCCTTAGTGACCGCATCCGTGAACTCTGCACTGAAGCCGCAAATGCAGGCAATGCAAGCTTTGCAGAGGTTCTCTGTGAACAGCAAACTGCATCCGCCGGCTTCGAGAAACTCCTGCCACGTCATCATCGTGAACAGAGACAGCCGCATCGTTGCGTGCCGCCATTCGGCCTCCCCACAAGCTAAATTTGTCACGCACAAGTAAGAGGCTGAGCCAGCGGCCGCATCGCTGCCGCACTTGGGCACCACGCGGGCACCCCCGCCCGCCTCTAACCTACGAGCAGCCGCTCGTGCTCCCGCAACTTCCGCAGCGATAGCACGAACCGTTGCGGGTCATGATGCTGCCGCAGAAGCTGCAACTGGGAGCGTCACCCAGGTCGATGATGCCGGCCAGCGCGTCGGCGGCATGAATCGAACCGGCTCCCGGCTCGCGGGTTCCGGTTTCCGGACGGCGGATTCCCGGCGCCGCTTCTTCTGGCAACTGGCCACTGGCCACGGACGACTTCGGCCGCAGATTTTCGAACAGCAATTGCTGCTGTCCGGTGAAGCGCAACTGCAGCCAGCGGAAGATGTAATCCATGATCGACTTGGCAAAGCCGATGTCCGGATTGCTTGTCCAGCCGCTGGGCTCGAAGCGCGTGTGCGCGAATTTCTCGCAGAACAATTTCAGTGGCACGCCATGCTGCAGCGAGATGGAGACCGCCAGCGCAAAGCTGTCCATCAATCCGCTGACCGTCGATCCTTCTTTCGCCATGGTGATGAACAGTTCGCCGGGCTCGCCGTTGGGATAAAGCCCGACCGTGATGTAGCCCTCGTGCCCGCCGATGTTGAACTTGTGCGTGATCGAGGCGCGCTCTTCCTGCAGCTTGTGCCGCACCGCGCGTGGAGGCGCATTCATATCCTCAGGCTCATGCGCCGCGGCGGCCGCGACCCGCGCGTCGTCTTTGGTGGAGTTGGCGGTCTTCGTCCCCGCCGCGGAAAGTGGTTGCGCCTTCTTGCAGCCGTCGCGATAAACTGCGACCGCCTTCAGACCGAGCTTCCATGCCTGAAGATAGGCGTCCATGATGTCTTCAACAGAGGCGTTCTCGGGAAGATTGACGGTCTTCGATATAGCTCCAGAGATAAACGGCTGCGCCGCCGCCATCATCCGCAGATGTCCCATGTAAGCAATCGACCGCGTCCCCTTGGCCGGCTTGAACGAACAATCGAACACCGCGAGATGATCGTCCTCAACATGCGGCGCCCCTTCGATGGTTCCCGTCGCATCGATATAACTGACTATGGCGTTCGCCTGATCGTGGTCGTACCCCAGCTTAAATAAAGCCGTCGGCACCGTCTGATTCACAATCTTAATCATCCCTCCGCCCACAAGCTTTTTGTACTTCACCAGCGCCAAATCCGGCTCCACCCCAGTTGTGTCGCAGTCCATCATGAAGCCTATGGTGCCGGTTGGGGCTAACACTGTTACTTGAGAATTCCGGTAGCCGTGCTTTTCGCCATGGGCGAGGGCTTCGTCCCAGCATTGCTTGCTGGATTCGTAGAGGGATGTGGGCACATTATTTTTGTTTATGTTGTTCACGCTGGCGCGGTGCATTCGGATTACGTCCAAGAATGGTTCGCGGTTGATGTACCAGCCGGGGCAGGCTGCGCCGGGCATCTTCGCGGCTTCGGTGATGCCGAGGCGAGTTGTGACGGTTTCGGTTGCGGGCGTGAGCGGCTCGCATTGTTCCGCGATCTTCGAAGACTGCAGATAGGCTTCGCCGCACATGATGGCGGTGACGCAGGCGGCGTAGTCGCGGCCGGCGTCGGAGTCGTAGGGCAAGCCTGCGGCCATTAATAGCGCGCCGAGATTTGCGTAGCCCAGGCCAAGGGGGCGATAGTCATGCGAGTTGCGCATGATCATCTCGGTCGGATAGCCGGCGTTGTCGACGAGAATCTCCTGCGCGGTGATGAGAACGTCGACGGCGTGACGATAGGCTTCCACGTCGAAGGTGCCGTTGGGCGCGAACTTCAAAAGGTTCAGGCTGGCGAGGTTACAAGCGGAGTCGTCGAGGAACATGTACTCGCTGCAAGGATTCGAGGCATTGATCCGCGCCGTGTTCTTCGAAGTGTGCCAGCGGTTTGTTGTCGTGTCGTATTGCATACCGGGATCGCCGCAGTGCCAGGTGGCTTCGGAAATTTTCTTTAGAAGATCCTTGGCTTTATAGGTTTTCATGACGTTGCCGTCGCCGATTGCCTTGGTGGAAAAATCGGTATCCCGAAGTACGGCGTACATAAAGTCGTCGGTGACGCGCACGGAGTTGTTCGCGTTCTGAAAAAAGATAGACGAATAGGCGTCGGAATCGGGATGCGAACCGTCGTAGCCATATGCGACCAGCGCGTGGGCTTTGGCTTCTTCTTTCTGCTTGCACTCGATGAACTCCACGATATCGGGATGGTCGACATTGAGTATGACCATCTTGGCGGCGCGGCGAGTCTTGCCTCCGGACTTGATGACGCCGGCGAAGGCATCAAAGCCTTTCATGAAGCTGAGCGGTCCGCTGGCGATGCCTCCGCCGCTGAGGCCTTCCGTGGAAGAGCGCAGCGGGGACAGATTCGTTCCGGTACCGCTGCCCCACTTGAACAGCATGCCTTCCGTCTTCGCGAGAGTGAGGATGGAATCCAGCGAATCTCTTACTGAGTTTATAAAACACGCGGAGCACTGCGGCCTGCTATAGCCCGTTACGCCGAACTCGACTTGCTGCGTCTTTGGATTCCAGTGCCAGTTGCGGGCATCGGAGTTGGGCTCGATGCGATCGCAGCCGACGTTGAACCAGACGGGCGAATTAAACGCGGCATATTGGCGAACGAGGATGTGGACGAGTTCGTCATGGAAGGTTGCGCCGTCTTCGGGAGTTTTGAAGTAGCCCCGGGATAATCCCCAGTTGCGGATGGTTTCGGCGACACGGGTGACGAGCTGGCGGACTCCGGTCTCGCGCTCGGTGGTACCAACTTTGCCGTGCAGATATTTGGAGGCGACGATGTTGGTCGCGGTCACGGACCAATCTTTGGGGACTTCGACGTCTTTTTGCTCGAAGATCACGTTGCCTTGGGCATCAGTGATCTGAGCGAGACGGAAATCCCATTCGACTTCGTCGTAGGGAGAGACGCCGGGCTTGGTGAAGAAGCGGCGGAAGGACAGGCCGGGGGCGGTCTTTTTATTGGCCGCGACATTGTTGGCAGTGACGGTATTGGCGGGGAAGTTGGTGGGGGTAGTTTTGACTTCGGGCATTGCTTTCTCCATGATTTATTAGATTCTGGTGACAGCGTGCCGATTCGGCGTCCCCCGGGGGCGGAGGCGGGAATTGGGCGATCCCGAACGCGAAATTGCTCGGGGGTGCAGCGTGCGTTTTAAAGAGCTTTTTTCGCCCCTGAGTAGTGGGGGTGTCGTCCCTGTGGGACTCTCCGTTTACTAACTCCTGCCCCGGACTTACGTCCGGGGCTAATGAATGCCGCCGCCTTTGGCGGCTGAACTGTCCTGACCTCAGCCGATCTCTTCGCCCCAGAAGGTCACGGTTCCTAGACTTTGGGGGCTAAAGCCCGGATCATTCTGACTTCTGACGTGGCCCATTCGACTTCGCTCAGGGCAGGCTGCTGAAGCGCCGCTCTTCCACAATACTGCTGGTGACCGGCGCTGCTTGCATCCCAACCTCAGGGGCGTAAAGCCCAAATTCATAGTGGCGCTAAGCGCAGCGCTGAAACGCTGCGCTACCCAAAATCCCGGCGCCACCCCACCACCCAAAACCCCGGCGCTACCAAAGTCCATTCGCCACGCAAAATCCCTGCCGGGCTAGAATCCGCCGGGGAGAGGGTGAGGACAATGAAAGTCTTGATTGGTTTCGGAGTCGCCGGCGATATGCTCGAGGGACTTGATGGCGCCCACACGGGCCGTACCCACTCGGTCGCCTACGGGCGCCAATTCCATCGAGGAAGAGAAGGCAGCCGGAATGCCAATGGCTTTTTCGGCGGAGGAGAGCATCCACTGATTAAGGGCACTGCAAATGCTGCGGCGCTCGTCCTGGTCTTCGATGACAACGAAGCGGAGAAAGCAATTCCCGGAGGAAAGGAGTGCGCGCATGGGATTGATGCGGGTGAACATGCGGTCGAGTGTGAAGGCCATGTCGTCATCTTCGGAGAACCGGAGCACGGCGAGCATGCGTTTTGTTGGCGCTGCCTCAGCGGCTAAAGCCGAATCCTTGAGCGGGGATGAACCGCAGCGCTGAAGCGCTGCGCCACCCAAGGGTGCGCCCGCCGAACTACGCTCCGGATGGCCCCTCCGACTCAGCTCAGGATAGACGAGGGTGGCTGTCCCTACGGATCCGAACTCCGTGATCTCTTCGGCGATGGCGAAGATGCCCGGCCGGCTGGGGACGATGAGGAGACTATGCGGGGATTCGCAGCGAAACCAGCGCGACCACTGCAGGCGGCGAGGGTCGATGGGGCGATCGAAACCGTGCCGAGCCAGCGAATCGGTAACAAGGCGGGTTAAAGCTTCCATGCAGGGCTCCTCCAAATTGGGGCTAAAAGGCAGATCCTTTCCGCAAATTTAACGCAGCGCTGACGGACCGCACTTTCACGGCATTGCCAGCAGACAGATGTCGTCATTAACCATCGTTCACCCGGGGAGGGTCGGGGAACGGTCGCCGCAGTTTCTAGAACCGGCTTCGGGCTTCCGGCTACCGGACCGCCGTAATGGCCGCGTTTTCGCACTTCTTAAGTTTACGGAGGTGGCGTCGGATCACCTCTGGCCTGACGCCATCCCGCCTTGACGACTCTCTTCTACTTCGTCAGCCGAAAGTCGCCCCGTTCCCGCGAGGCGAGTTTCAAAGCCATGGGACTGCAAAGTTACTCCCGCTTATTGTACCTGTCAAGAGGCAAACACTACAGGTTGTATCTCCAGCAATGACAGGCTTGATGCCGGGGTGGTCGATTCGTTTTCCACATGTCGAATTCATATTCGGTTCATAAAGTTGAGGATGGCTGAAAACAGGCTTGCGTGCGAGGACCAGCTACGGCAAGACCCGGTCTTGTTCGGTGCGGCGCTCTCGCTCCGCAAAGGCGGTCCACGGAGTGGCAATGTTGTCGGATATTGCTCCGACCAGCAAGGGGACGTAGATATCCTCGAAGATTCGCCGAGGCGCGATGCAAAGAATGCCTTCGGAGGATTCGACGAGGTAATCGCCCTTTCGCCCGGACTGCTGACGGCCCAGAACGTCGGTGAAGGTTAAGCATTTGGTGAGTTGTTTGGCTTTGACCAGAAAACGAGTGCGGTACGTAATCCATGGGCCTGTTGCTTTCATGAGTACTAACCAGTTTCCACCGATGGTGAATGATGATTGATGACGGATGTTGCCGAGAGTTCCTGTTCGCCTAATGCCTAGTATGTCATCGGCGGAGTTCCATTTAGTTTTTGGAATGAGGATAAGTGAAAATGTACGAGCGAAAGGCTGCGGGGTCAATTCAGTATTTTTGGTGCAGTTGAGGAAAATCTTGGATGCAAATTTTTACGAAGTCGAAGGGATCGACAATCTCGCCGAAGATATCCTCCAAGGCGCTTGCAGGGCGGTAATTGAGCAAGGCGAAAGCACGAGGAGAAAAGTCAGGAGGAGTGGGGGGACGGGTTGTCCACAGAAGTTGCACAGGAAATACAGAAAGGCAGTGGGCAGAGATCGGTGATCAGCGGGTAGTGGGTAGTGGTCACTTTTTGGTTTGGGGAGTACACGGAGAACCATGCGAGCACGCGTTGTTCAAATTCTTGCGAAGCTGCGCTCATTGCTCCGCAGTGATCAGCGCTGGGAACTCTCTCCAGAGAACTGTATTTCGATTGCGCGCGTGGATGAGGCAAGAGTGACGAAGCGGAATATTGCCGTCGATCTGGCCATGAATGAGGAGAACTGGAACGACGCAAGCTGCGACTGAATCTTCGGGCGAAGCTTCCCGCAGGTTGAGCCCATATTTCCAGAGGGCTCTCAGGAAAGCAAATCCGACGACGGGTAATAAGGCTGTGCGTCCGAACCAGGGACCGAGGCGAAAGGGCTGGCCCATGCGGTCGTACAGCGATCTCAGGAAAAGTTGAGAAGGAGGATTCAGCAACGACGGCGCAAAAGCCGGGCTCGACTGAGAAAGATTGCAAAAGCTCCACGGCTCCGATGGATTCTCCAAGTCCGAAGATGCAATCTGGGTGAAAGTGCCCAGCCAATAGATCGAACCACTGGTGGATGTCGTTCCGTTCGAGGAGACCGTAGGTGGCCAGATCGCCGCCGCTATCACCGTGGGCGCGCGCGTCGGGCATTAGCACAGTGAAACCGTGAGCGAGAAGGAGTTGCGCGTGAGCGGTCCTACCGAGGCGATTGTCGGCGAGTCCATGGAGAAGAATAACAGCATCGTTGTGGCCGCGGTGTGGATGAAGGTCCAGGCGCGGAGCGTGACCGCATCTGTCGTAATAACGGAAACATTTTCAAGGTCGGAACCGAGAACTTGAGACATTTCCCGCATGCTTGATTCCGTTTCTGAACTCAGGGAACGACGGACGGGGTGCAGGGTTCGGTCCGCTACGAAGACGCCCACTATTGCACAGAAGGTCAGATAGATAGAGCGCGAGGAATAGAAAGAGATGGCGAAATTGTCTGTTGACGCGCATGAAGCTTGGAGATGGAAGCGGGCAAGATGAGGCGATAGTTCCGAGTGTTCTTACTGGGTATAAAGGTGCATGGAGAAGGAAGAAATTTCCAGACTGGATTGTAAAGAATAAAATCGCAGTAGGGGAAGGCGAGCAGCCTCAGTCACTTGGAGAGCAGAGAGAACGAAGACATTTTTGCGTTAACGAAGAAATCTTTAAGTGGAGGAATCAGAATGAAGGATCCTGTTTGTGGAATGAGCGTGGATGAGCGATCAGAGTTCCATACGCAGTTTGAGGGGAAAAAATATTTTTTCTGCTCGGAGGATTGCAGGAAGCAATTTGAGGCCGAGCCAGATGAGTATGCGGAGACGGCGGCATAGGAGTTGCAAGCGTGAGTACTGGAAGAAAAAAGCCCCGCTCATCGCGGGGTCTTTCCTTGTCCTGCTGACCCTGTTTCGTTCCGCCTTTGCTTCGCTTGGGCGGGACAGCCGAGGCGGCTGTCTCTATATAGTTACTGGCGACAGAATCAAGGTGAAAAGAGGCGGACGGGAGTGTCCGCCCCACACGTGCACACATCCTATCGGTGCGCCAGCGCCGGTTCCTGGACTGACTTGCCCGATTTGAAGGCTTCGTAGCGGACGTTGACTTCGTCCCAGTTAATGACGTTCCACCAAGCGGCAAGATATTCCGGCCGGCGGTTGTTGTATTTGAGGTAGTAGGCGTGCTCCCAGACGTCGTTGCCGAAGATGGGGAAGAGGCCTTGCGAAATCGGGCTGTCCTGGTTGGGCGTGGAGATGACTTGCACCTCGCCACCTTGCTTGCCGGCGAGCCAGACCCATCCGGAGCCGAACTGTTTGGTACCGGCGTCGTTGAACTTGGCTTGAAAATCTTTGAAGTTGCCGAAAATCTTGGTGATGACCTGGGCGATGGGACCAGTGGGATCACCGCCACCTTTGGGCTTCATGATCTTCCAGAACATGGTGTGGTTGACGTGGCCGCCCCCGTTGTTGCGGACCGCGGCGCGAATGTCTTCCGGAATGGAGTTGAGGTTGCGAATGAGATCCTCGGCGGACTTGTTGGCGAGGTCGGGATGTTTTTCGATTGCGGCGTTGAGATTCTTGACGTAGGCACCGTGATGCATGTCGTGGTGCAGGGTCATCGTCTGCTTGTCGATAACGGGTTCGAGCGCCGCGTAGTCGTAGGGCAGAGGCGGTAGTTCATGAGCCATGATGTTTCCTCCTGGGTTCTTATTGTACTGATGACGGGAGCGGGAGCACGGATTCAGGCGAAGTGGACTCCTAAAGTTGGATGATGGCGGTGGCGTCGCGGTTGCGAAGAGAATTTTACGCCGGAGACCTCGGGGGCTGAAGCCCACTCTTGTGGGACAGCTTATGGCAGCGCTGAAGCGCTGCGCCACGCAAAATCCGCGTCATCGTAGAGCGGCGCTGAGGGGCCGGTCTTCCACGGTTGCGCACGCGGCACGGGGTGCGCTGCGGCAGCATCGACGGCTGCGAGTTGCATAGATCTCCTCGCCTTCGCTCAGGGCAGGCTTTCGCTTCGCTCAGGATGACAACCAAGCAGGATCTCAAGCGAGATCAGTTGGCGGGCGGGCCGAGGACTTCGCGGACTTTGCGGGAGAGGCTCTGCAAGGTGAACGGCTTTTGCAGGAAAGCTTTTTGTCCTTCGGCGGGGAGGGGGTTGGCGAAGGCGTCTTCGGCGTAACCCGAGAGATAAAGAACTTGGGTGCCGGGGCGCGCTGGTAGGAGTTGCTGGACGAGTTCGTGACCGCTGAGGCCGGGCATGACGACGTCGGTAATAATGAGGTGGATCTTGTCGGGATGGCGCGCCGCAACGGCGAGAGCAGCGTTGCCATCGCTGGCTTCGAGGACGCGATAGCCGCGGGACTCAAGAGTTTCGCGTACGAGTTGGCGAACTGACTCTTCGTCCTCCACCAGAAGGATAGTCTCGGAACCGCCAGCGACGGCGAGAGTCGCCGGAGCCGTGCCGAGAACCTCGGAGGGGCCATCGACGCGCGGAAAATAGATGGTGAAGACGGTACCGCGGCCGAGTTCGCTCTGCACGAAAACGTAGCCGCCACTTTGCTTGATGATGCCGTAGACGGTGGAAAGTCCGAGGCCGGTGCCTTTGCCCTTTTCCTTGGTGGTGAAAAAAGGTTCGAAAATACGGGCCTGGGTTTCGTGGTCCATGCCTTCGCCATTGTCGCTGACCGAGATCATGACGTAGGGACCGTGCTTGATGAAAGTGTTTTCGGGACGATAGGAAGCGTCGAGAGTGACGCTGGTGGTGCGAATGCAGATCTTTCCGCCGTTGGGCATTGCGTCCTTGGCGTTGACGACGAGATTCATGATGACTTGCTCGAGTTGTCCGGCATCGGCGCGGGTGCAGCCGATGGCGGGAGCGAGACAAGTGGTGAGTTCGATATCTTCTCCAATGAGAGGGCGCAGCAGGCGCTCCATGTCTTTCACGATGGCGTTGACGTCGATGACTTTGAGTTCGAGGTGCTGTTTGCGGCTGAAGGCGAGAAGCTGGCGCGTGAGTGCGGTGGCGCGATCGGAGGCTTGCTGAATGGCTTCGGCCTTGGCATACAGAGGATTTCCCGGGGTGAGACGGTCGAGCATGACCTCGGTGTAGCCGCTGACGACCATCAGCAAATTATTGAAGTCGTGAGCAATGCCTCCGGCGAGACGGCCGACAGCCTCCATTTTTTGCGATTGGCGGAATTGATCTTCGAGTACGCGGCGCTCGGTAACATCTTCGGCGATGGCTTCGAGAACATCGGCGGGCTCGTCTTCCTTGGCCACGGCGCGACCGCTGATGCGAACGATGATACTGGCTCCGTCCTTGCGCTTCCAGCGAACTTCGAAGCCATCCACGCGCCCGGTGCGGCGGAATTCTTCCACCAGGCGGGTGCATTCGCCGGGATCGAGGAAGACATCTTTCCGTGGATCCAGAGCCAGCACTTCGAGGGCGGAGTCGTATCCCAGCATGCCGATGAGGGCTGGATTGACGTCGAGAAACTGTCCCTCGAAGCTGGAACGATAAATTCCGTGAACGGCGGTCTGAACCAGCGACCGGTAGCGCACTTCGGAGCGGCGCAGGGCCTGCTCATTGCGCTTGTGACCGATGGTGGCGGCCAATTGCCGCGAGATCACGGTGAGGACTTCTTTATCACGTTCGGTGAGCGGTGAGTTCTCACAGTAGCTTTTGAGAACCATCACGCCGAGGACAGAATGGTTCACCTTCAAGGGGATGCCGAGCCAATGAAGGGCAGGGGGACGCGCAAGGTCGATTTCGCCGCGCTGACGCAATCTCTCAAAGAGCTCCGGAGAACAGAGCAGCGGTTCGCCGGATCGCAGCACGTATTCAATAAGACCACGTGCGGCTTTGGCTGGTGCAGGAGCGGACTCCCGCTCATCGACGAAATACGCGAAACTGAGCAGTTGCGACTCGGGATCGTGAAGGGCAATGGAAAAATTGCGGGCGAACATGAGTTCGTCGACGATGCCATGAGTGGCAGCAAAGAATTGTTGCAGATCGTCAGTGGCGCCCGCCTTCTCGGCGATGCGATAGAGCACGGAACCAAGGGCTTCGGCGCGCTTGCGATCAGAGATATCGCGATAGAGAAAATAGAAGGCGGCGATGCGCCCGTTAATCATACAGGGCGCCATGGTGACGGAGACCTCGAGCAGGGTTCCATCCCGGTGACGACGCTGAGTTTCGAGGGTGATTGGTTCGCCGCGCTGCAGGCATTGCACGATCCAGTGAGATTCGGCGGCGCGATCGGGAGGAAGGATGAGCGAGTCGACTGGTTGCGACAGAGTTTGCTCGCTGGAATATCCAAAGAGGCGCTGAAACTCGAGATTGACGCACTGCGCACGGAAAGCAGAGTCGACCATTACCAGGGCGTCGGGAGAATTCTCAAAGAGTTGTTCGAGAAACTGGCGGCGAAGATCGAGATCTTCCTGACTGGTTGCGCTGGGAGTCGATTCGACCGGGTTCCAGGACAAAGATGTTGGTTCGACGGAGGCGGGGATGCCAGGAGGAATAAACGAAGGTGTGGCTCCGCACTCAAGTGACTCGCGCAAGCGATTGGCACGGAGAATTTCCCCGGATTGTGCAGACCGGGTGACACGACCACCCATTGATAGCTCCCCCTCTGATGCCAACAAAATCGATAGTAGAACGCCGATACTTTGCTCGAAAGTTACTGAGGTAATGGAATGAAAAAAGTGGCCAGTGATCGGTGGCCGGTGGTCAGTAAAATCTTAGACTCGCTGGTCACTGCTGGCGGCGAGTATTTCGCAGACGCGGGCGATGGTATCGCGCTGGGCGGGGCTAAGAGTGAGGAATTCAAAGCCGTAGCGAAGGCCCTGGCGATAGCGGACAATGCCGCGAACTTGCAAGGGATAAGGACTGAAGGGCAGAGGAATTTCGAGTGAAACGATTTCGCCGTTTTCAAGTTCTCCAGTAAGCGTGGCGCCGATGCCATCCTGACCGAACTCAGTGGAGCGTCCCCAGCAATTGAGGAATGCACCGTTCTGAAACATCCGTACTTGCACGCGCACATCGAGCGCGAAACGCGGGTAGCGGCGAACATAGCCCGAAGAGGGCCGGGCCGGCGCGAGTTTCTTGCCTGGAGCTGTCATAAATCAGTGGTCGGTGGTCGGTGGTCGGTGGCCAGTGATCAGTGGTCAGTGATCAGTGGTCAGCAAATACTCGGTACGACCTGATTTCACTGACCTTATCAGTGATCGCCGGCCACTTGCTAGTTTCCGTGCAAAAGGTAGCCGGGTTCGAGCGGGAGTTTGCCTCCGATCTTGATGACGGCAACACTGCTGTTAATCGAGTACACATCGACGACGCCCAGCGCTCCCGGTGTGGAGGCTACCTTATTCACCAGTTCTTCGTCGGAAGTGGCGACGAGGATGGCGGGATGGGCTGCGCGTCCCTGATTCGAGGTAACGATGAGACTGCTCAACTCGCTCTCGGACATGTCGTAGACCTTTTCCAGAACCATCTTCATTTCCGGCAAGGACGGGGAGCGCATGACGAAGGTGATGGGTTTGCCGTCAGGCCAGCGATTGGTTTGGGCTTTGCAAACCTTGACCAACTCGCCGATTGAGACGCCAGAAACAGTGTTCGTCTTGTTGGAAACCAGGGCGAGGTCGCGTGCCACGGCCAGGGAAGCGGCGACGATCACAAAAATGAGAGCACGTAGGAAACGGTGGCAGGGCAAATTCGACTCCCGCAATCTTCATGAAGAGTTCAGAGTCATTGTGCTTGAAGGGTGGTCACCGATTAAAGGTAACGAAGGTCACGAAGGGTTGAAGAGAATGGAACTGAGTGCTGGAAAAGAATGGGCGCGGATTGGTGGCCGCGCCCGATGGTTGTTGTAGATGAATCAATTCTTCTTCTGCCGCACCGCACGCGCGCGAATTAGACGATGCGGCACGAACATCTGGGAGTGTGCTACCGCCGACGAAGACGAAGAAACGTTCTGCTGCACGATCACTCCCGTCGAAACCTGGCCGGCGTCTGATTCTATGAACGGGAAGGTTGTGCCATCCACGGTGTATAGGGTGAGGTTGAATCCGCCGAGCAAGGTGCCGGGCGAACTGCTGGTACCGGTAGTGGCGGAGATGCCGTAACGTCCGGTGGATATGGTGCCGTATGTGCCGTTCACAACCTGATCAAACGTAGTGGAGCCGGCGGTAGAGTTTTCATCGATCAGGCCGGTGACGGTGGTTCCGCTGGGGTTGGCAGTGAACTCCGCAATGTCATCCACTTCAGCTGCGGACGTGGTCCCCGGACCATCGACGCCTGAGAGGTTCAACCCGTAGCCTAGCGATGAGGCGGCAAAGGTTGCGCTCGGTGTCTGCATATAGGCCGCCCCGGAGGTGATTCCGATGGTGTCGATTTCCAACAAAAGCAAGCCACCGGTGGATGGATAGGCGGCATAAGTTAGGTTTACGCCTGTGTTTGCGGGAGTAAAGCCGGTGAAACCGCTTAGAGTGTACCGGCCAGCGTTCGTGCCGTCAGCAGCGTACATGGCCGTGAACGGCACCGGGGTCGATGGGGAAAGAGTTCCGTTGTCGTTGAAGTCTTCGGTGGAGGCGTTGGTGATGTTGCCCGCGCCATCGGTGACCATAAAACCGCCGGCGGCAAACGTGCCCGACGCCAAGAAGCCCTGGAGTGTAAAAGCCAGAGTTTCGGCTGGTATGGTGGCGGTGGTTTGAGAAAAAGCGTCACCGGACAACGTTCCATTCGTATCCATCTCAATAAACTTAAGCTGCGTCGCACTCACCGGAAACACGTCGAAAGTGAGCAACGGATACTGCTGAGTGATTAGCGTTGTCGAAGGAGTAGAGGCTACCGCGACGGTGCCTGTGAGTGCCTCCGCGGCGGAAATCGTAACGGCGCCATTGTTAAAGTCTGCGACGCCGGACGTGATGGCTCCGCCGGACCCAAGGGTGAAGTTTCCAACGGTGGCAAAGGGAGTGCCACTGTAGGTAGCTCCGGAAAGGATGTAGGCGTAAGAGCCCGACGGCGTGACGCCGGATGCCTGCGCATCGATGGTGCCGCTGCCCGTGCCGAAACTGTCAAATTCAGTGATCAGACCGTGGGAGCTTGACGAAAGGACGAAATCAAATACCAGGTTCGGGAAGCCGTTCCCAATGTTTGTGCCGATTGTGGCTTGTCCTCGTCCGTCCACGGAAACGCTGTAGCTGCTGTTGCTGTTGATCGACACGCCAGAGACGGGCCCAGAGGTAAACTCGGTGGTATTGGCGTCGTTAATGTCGAGAGTTCCACCTGTGATGGTCCCCTTGTTATTGCCGCCGGCACCATTGGCGGTGAAAGTGCCGACAATAGTGTAGGGCGCTCCGCTGGCTTCGTCGGCACCGGAGACCGAGAAGACGTAGGTACCATTCAGGTTACTATTGCTGAAATTGCCACTGGGCGGGGCCACCGGATTGGTAATCGTGGTGCCACTGCTACCGCAGCCGGCTAAGAACAGAAGTCCGGAGAGTGCGAGGAGCGAAACGAATAGGGTGCGTACTGACATAACTTCACTTCCCCCTGGAAAAACTCGAGCGTGGATTCTTGTGATCTTTGATGCGAGATTAGCACAGGTCTATCTAGTTTGATTCAACCCGCACCAGGAAAATAAGTAGCGCGCGAAAAGAAAAAAAATTCGGCAAGTGCAGGATATACATATCTTTACATTCCGAGTCTGAAGAGTGCCTCGGCGTTTCTGCATCCTATCTCGGAGCAACTTTTCGGCGACGTGCGTGCAGGGATGAGGAGAATTCCGATACGATGTTAAGTAGCAAACTGGGTTGGACGAGGACGGAAGACATCGCAGTCGGTTGCACAAGTCTTTAATAGCTTTAATAACTTCAGGATGACACGCCTTATTTAACGACAACATTCGGGATTTAAAAGTTTCGTTTCGCGAATGAAAAGTGGATTGAGATTCGGACGCACAAAGTATCTGAGGACCGCGGCGTGCGCGCTTGCGGTACTCATAAGTGTGTCTGCCTGGGGACAGGCGGGGCAAGCGAATCCGCCGCCGGCTACGAAGACGCAAGGGAACGCTGGCTCGGGAAAAATCGCGGCCGTGGATGATGGGTTGGCGATTGAGCCGACGGAGTTGCCCAACACGTATCCGCGTGGACCGTATCAAGTGGTCTTTCAAGGTCGCGGAAACTATGTGCCGGTGTTGCGCTGGCGGGTGGAGATTGGAGCTCTGCCGCCGGGGATCAAACTAGAAGATAACGGCGTGCTGCACGGTCAGGCGGAGCGGGCGGGTACATTTCAGTTCGTGGTGTCGGTGAAGGATGGCGGACAACCGCGGCAGGGCGTGCAGAAGGGATTCTCGATCAAAGTGGTAGAGGCGATCACGCTGGCATGGAAAAATCCACCGCATGTAGTGGGAGGCCGGATCGAGGGCAGTGTGGAGGTTTCAAATGCGACTGTGGATGACGTTGATTTAACGTTCGACGTGAAGGCAGTGGCGGAGAACGGCAGAGCCACCGAAATTGGGTATCAGCACTTTCCGCTGAGGAGGGGCACGATCGGGATGGCGCTGCCTTTCGGCGAGAATCTGCCGCACGGCGCTTATGTGATCTACGTGAACGCGAATGGCGAGGTGCCGAAGCGAAATGCAATTTACAAGGAGCAACTGCAGACTCCAGCGCCGCTGCAGGTGGCGGTGGGGCCGTAAGGCAGTGGATAGTGATCAGTGGAAGAGGAAATCGGGCTTTGCTGACCCCTGATCACTGGCCACTCTTAGTACGATGGTTATGTTGCTTCAATTTGCCATTTTTGAAAAACTTGTGGTTGCATCTGTTGTGAATTACCTGCGTATGGAATTGCTGCTGAATCTCGTGTGGATCTTGATGGCGCTTCCGGCCTATTGGTTATGGCGGCGCGGCGAGGGAGCGCGAGTGGCGTGCAGGGTCACTGCCCTGCAATGTTTGCTGGCGCTGGGCTGCGTGGTGGTGCTGTTGTTTCCGGTGATCTCGGCTACGGACGATCTGCACGCGATGCGGGCCGAGATGGAAGAGTCGGCCACCAGCAAGCGCACGGTGCGGCAGGCTGGAGGCGAAAAACATTCTGCTTGGGTAAACCGGCTGCAGGGACCACCGGCGGCGAGTGCGGTGTGGGCGCCTCCTCCGGTAATCGGTCTGCTTGAAGTTTCTGACTCAATTTTGGTGCCGCTCGCGAGGCGTTGCGATTTGCACGCGGGCCGCGCTCCTCCCAGTTCCCTCCTCGGGTAGTTCGCCGATCAGTCTGGTGGAATCATCGTCATGGAGCCTTTACTGTGTTGACCCATGTTGGTCGACTTCGTCTGACGATGGACGCGATGCGGTTCAGGGACTGCATCATGCATCTACTTCTACCAATAAGACTGTAGGGCAAGGTCAAAGTCATACAGAGCGCGCCGGATCTCCTAATGGCTGCCGATCCAAGAGCGATTTTTGGAGTGATTGATGCGAACAAGAATCTCACGCAAGTGGGCTGTACTGATTCTGCTGGGCGTAACCGCGGGTTGGGCGGCGGCGCAAACGCAGACTCCAACTCCGCCAGCTTGGACGTGGGAACAGGTGAAGGAGCGGCTGGAGCTGAACAACCCAACGCTGCTGGCGGGCAAATTAAATATCAGCGAACTGCAAGCAGATGAGATTACGGCGCATCTGCGGCCGAATCCGACCCTGGGGTTGCTGTCGGATCAGATTTCTCCTTTCACTGTTGGCCCGGACCATGGGCCGTTCGCTTACTTGCTGCCCTCGGCCACGATCAGCTATCTGCACGAGCGTGGGCACAAGCGCGAGTTGCGGACGGAGAGTGCAAAGAAGGGGTCGGCGATTGGAATTTCGCAGCAGAACGATCTGGAACGCGGGTTGTTGTTCAACCTGCGCAGCGAATTTGTGCAGACGCTGCAGGCCAAGGCGGTGCTGCAGGTTTCGAAGGAGAATCTGGATTATTACGACCACGTGTTGAAGATCAGCGACGACCGTTTACAAGCAGGTGACATCGCGCAGATCGACATGGATCGACTGGAGTTGCAGAGGGTGCAGTACGAGTCTGACGTGCAGACGGCGATCGTGAATTTAAGAACGGCAAAAATTCAGATGCTCATGCTGCTGAACGACCGGACTCCGGTGGAACAGTTTGACGTCGCAGGCGTGTTCGACTTCAACGACCAGGTCGAGGCTCTGGATGCTTACCGGCAGATCGCGCTGGACAATCGTCCGGACTTGAAGGCGGCTGTACAAACGGTCGACAAGGCGCAGACGGACTACAAACTGGCTGTCGCCAATGGATCGACGGATCCGACAATCAGCTTCGACGTGGGCCGGAATCCGCCGATTGATTTTTATTTTGGCGTGGGCGTGGATTTTCCTTTGCGCATTTTTGATCGCAATCAGGGAAACAAGCTGCATACGAAATTGGACATTGCCCGCACCGAAAGGTTGCGCGATGCGGCGCAAGCGCAGGTGTTCAGCGATGTGGATTCGGCGTACGCCACCCTGGCCAGCAACCTGACGCTACTGCGGGCATACAAGCAGAAATATCTCGCACAGGCGGTGCGGGTGCGAGACACAATCTTATTTTCTTACCAGAATGGTGGGGCTTCGCTGCTGGATTTTCTGAACGCTGAGAGCGACTACCGCAGCGTGCAATTGAATTACGTAAATCTGGTGGGTTCGTATTTGACCGCGGGGGCGCAATTGAACCAGGCGGTTGGGCGCGAGGTTTTGCAATGAAAACTCGATCCTTCAAATATGCCGGGACTGGATGGTGTCTGGCTCTCGCTTTTGTCCTGGCCGGGTGCAATGCAGGCAAAGCTAATCCGCAGGCCGAAGCCCCGCCGACTCCGGTGGTGCTGCCCGATCTGGACGCGAATAATTTCAAGGTCGATCATCCGGAGCTATTTCCGTTGGTAACAGCGATCGAATTCAAAGCGGCGCCCGCGCTCAACGTTACGGGCGTGGTGCAGCCTGACATATCGCGCGCCGTGCCGGTGATTTCGCTGGCCGCTGGGCGAGTGGTGGAAGTAAAGGCGCGGCTGGGCGATGTGGTGAAAAAGGGTCAACTGTTGCTGAGAGTGCAGAGCAACGATGTCTCCGGAGCCTACCAGAATTATCGCAAAGCGGTGAATGACGAACTGTTGGCGCGATTGAATCTGCAGCGGCAACAAACTCTCTACGAAAAGGGCGCGGTCGCCAAGAGCGTTCTGGAGCAGGCGGAGGACGCCGCCAAGAATGCGCAAGCGGATCTGGATGCGTCCACCGAGCAACTCAAAATTCTAGGCGTGGACAAGGATCACCCTTCAGGGATTGTCGACATCCTCGCCCCGATTTCCGGGATCATTACCGATCAGCAGATCACGAATGCTTCGGGCGTTCAAGGGCTGGGATCGCCGAATCCATTCACCATCTCTGACCTTTCTTACGTCTGGATCGTTTGCGACGTTTACGAAAATGATCTGGATGCGGTGCACGTCGGCGAGGGCGCGGAGATCCGGTTGAGCGCTTATCCGAGCAAGGTTTTCAAGGGGCGCATCGACAACATTCTGCCGGTGCTGGATCCCACGATCCGAACGGCCAAGGTGCGCCTGGAAGTACTGAATCCGGGGCTGATGCGTGTGGGAATGTTTGTGACGGCGACTTTTTATGGGAAGAAGGCGGAGACACGAGCGGCTGTTCCGTCGACCGCAGTCCTCCACTTGCATGATCGCGAATGGGTTTACGCCCCCCTGGGCTCGGGTCACTTCAAGCGCCTGGAGGTGGTCACGGGAAAGATGCTGCCCAACAACCTGCAGGAAGTTACTTCAGGAATGAAGCCGGGAGATCAGGTGGTATCGAATGCGTTGGTTCTGCAAAACACGGTGGAGCAATAGATGATTCGCCGAGTCGTTGATTTTGCCCTGAGCAATCGGCTGCTGGTGCTGGCTTTTGCACTTCTGCTGTTTGCAGCGGGCATTGTGGCCTTCCGTGAGCTCCCGATCGAGGCGTACCCCGACGTGGCCGACAACTACGTAGAGGTCATCACGCAATGGCCGGGGATTTCCGCCGAGCAAATTGAACAGCAGGTTACGATTCCGCTGGAGACAGCGATGAACGGCATTCCGCACGTCGTGCATCTGCGCTCGTTTTCGCTGTTCGGACTTTCCGACCTGAAGCTGATCTTCGACGACGAATCGGACAACGACTGGAACCGTGAAAGGGTTCTGGAGAGGCTGAGCCAGGTCACGCTGCCGCCGGGTATCAATCCGCAGATGGGCACGGACTGGAGCCCGGTTGGCCAGATTTATTTCTTTACTCTGCACAGCACCAATCCGGCATACGACGCAATGGAACTAAAGTCGATTGAGGACTGGGTCATCGAAAAGAATTTCAAAGCCGTGCCGGATATCGTCGATGTTTCCAGCTTTGGCGGCCCTACGCGCGAATACCAGGTGCGAGTCGATCCAAACAAATTGATTGCCTACGGCCTGAGCCTGGCGCAAATCGAGCAGCAACTCACCAACAACAACACCAACGCAGGCGGCAGCTTCATACAGGAAGGTCTTCAGCAGATCAACGTGCGCGCGGTTGGATTGGTCGACCGGTCGCAGGATATCGCGGAGACGGTGATTATGACCAAGAATGGAACGCCGCTACGGGTGAAGGATGTTGCGGTGGTTTCGCAAGGTCCGAAGATTCGGCTGGGGCAATTTGCCAAATCGGTTCACCGCGAAGACGGCAAGATCATCGACAACGACGATGTGGTGTCAGGCATCGTGCTGTTGCGAAAAGGCGCGGCGGCGGATACGGCGCTGCAAGGCATTCACAAGAAGGTGGAAGAACTAAATGATCACATCCTGCCGCCGGGCGTGAAGATCGTTCCGTTTATCGATCGCAGCGACCTGGTGCACTTTACCAGTCACACGGTTCTGCACAATCTGACGGAAGGAATGATCCTAGTATCGATCATCCTGTTCTTGTTCCTGGGGAATGTTCGGGGCGCGCTGATCGTTGCGGCGACGATTCCATTCTCCTTGTTATTTGCCTCGATCTGTCTGGACCTGAGGCACATTCCGGCCAACTTGCTGTCGTTGGGTGCGTTGGACTTCGGCATGGTGGTGGATGGCGCGGTGGTGATGGTGGAAAACATTGTGCGCCACCTGGGACACAGGAATGGAAACGGCAAAACGCCGAGCGAAAAAATCGGCGAGGCATCGCACGAAGTCCAGCGTCCCGTGTTCTATGCGATTGCCATTATTATCACCGCTTATTTACCGATCTTCACGCTGCAGCGGGTTGAGGGCCGGTTGTTTCATCCCATGGCGTGGACGGTGGCGTTTGCGCTGGCGGGAGCATTGCTGTTCTCGATTGTGATTGCGCCGGTGTTGGCAAGTTTCGCTTTTCAAAAAGGAGCGAGCGAGTGGCACAACCCGGTGATGGACTTTTTGATTGAACGCTATCGCATCGCAGTCCGGTGGGCCATTCGCCATCGGGCAATCACCATCGGCGTGGTGTTGATTATGGTGGCGGTAGGAAATTATCTGGCATTCGGCGGCGCCATCGGCTCCGAATTTTTGCCTCACCTGGATGAAGGCGCGCTCTGGGTGCGGGGCACACTTGCGCCCAGCACCGGTCCAGCCGAGGGGATACGGGTAGCGAATCAAGCGCGGATCATCCTTGGCTCCTTTCCGGAGGTTCCGCAATGCACCAGCCAGGTGGGGCGGCCGGATGACGGAACGGATACTACGGGATTTTTTAATACTGAATTCTTTGTCGACCTCCAGCCAAAAGAAGAATGGCGGTCTGTATTTCATGAGAATAAAGATGAACTCATTGCCGCCATGCAACGCGAACTGGATAAAATCCCCGGCGTGGTGTGGGGATTCTCGCAGCCGATCGAAGACAACATGGAAGAGGCGGTGAGCGGAGTAAAAGGTGCGCTGGCCACCAAGATTTATGGCGACGATTTGAAAGTGCTCGAAGCGAAGAGCGACGAAGTCGTCAACATCATGCGTGGGATTAAAGGGGTTGAAGATCTGGGAGTGTTTCGCGTTCTGGGGCAACCGAATCTGAATGTGACGGTGGACCGCGCTGCGTGCGCTCGTTATCAGATCAACGTCTCCGATGTGCAGGATGCAGTTCAAACCGCGGTGGGGGGAAATGCGCTCACACAAGTGCTTAAAGACGAAGCGAGATACGACCTGACGCTACGCTATTTGCCGCAATACCGGAACACGGAAGAGGCGATTGAGAGTATTCGACTGCTGTCTCCCACGGGAGAACGCGTGTCGTTGGCACAGTTGTGCAAGATCAGCGTGAGCGATGGCGCGTCGGAAGTTTATCGCGAGGGCAACCGGCGGTATGTGGCGATCAAATATAGTGTGCGTGGCCGCGATCTCGGCAGCACCGTGGAAGAAGCCATCAAGAAGGTCAATGACGGGGTCAAACTGCCCACTGGATACACCATTTATTGGGAAGGTGAGTATCAAAGCCAGAAGCGAGCCAACGCACGGCTGCTCATCGTGCTGCCCATCACCATTCTGATCATCTTCATCCTTCTTTATACGATGTTTAAATCATTCAAATGGGCGCTGCTAATCATGGTGAATGTGGCGATCGCACCCATTGGCGGGTTGCTGGCGCTGTGGTTTACCGGTACCAACTTTAGCGTTTCCTCGGGCGTGGGTTTCCTGGCGCTGTTTGGCGTGTCGGTGCAGACCGGCGTGATCATGCTGGAGTACATCAACCAGTTGCGGGCACGGCGATTCGCAGTTGAGGATGCTGCGGTGGAAGGAGCCGTGCTGAGATTGCGTCCGATCATGATGACGATGCTGGTGGCGACTCTGGGTTTACTGCCTGCAGCTCTTTCACACGCCATCGGCTCCGATTCTCAGCGGCCGTTTGCGATCGTAATCGTTGGAGGCTTGATTGCGGCTCTCGTCATGAGCGTATTCTTGCTGCCTACGCTTTACGTTTGGGTAGCGGGAGAACGGGATGTGCTGCCCCTGGCGGAAGAAAGTTTCGAGATCGGGGAGCATGTGGACTAGGGCAGGGTGCAGTTGTCGGTTGTGAGGTCTCAGTTATCAGCCAGCACGAAGGCTTTCAGGTCTTGGAATTTACTGGAGTGACTGGAGTTGAATCGGCAAACTTTGGAGAAGGAAATCGAAAGCTACTGGCTGAGAGCGGAGGGTTCCTCCCAAAAATTAAGAGTTCCGAGGTGATGTTGAGTCCATTCATCTCAGCCAGTAGCTCGCGTTAGACCCTCGCTTGACCTGCTGTGCTGCTTCCCTTGCGGGCGCGCTGCGTGCGATCTTTGCTTGGGCTCCGGGCTCACCGCCAACCGGACAAACCTACTCGACGCCTCGGAACTCTATCCTGCCTTCGACTGGGCTTCCCGTTCTCCTCGACCAGCGCTTTGCTATAGACCCTTACTTGCCTTCTCTCCGCATTTTGCAATGTGGAGAGTGACTCAGCTTGAGCCCCGGACGCCGCACCAACCGGAAAAACTTAAGAAACGGTCAAAGAACGATCTTGTTGTACTCCTTTTAAAGTTTGAGTCAACGAAAACATCGCAACTCTATCTAACTTATTTTCAGCTGAGTGCAGGCTGTCCACAGGCGGGTGACAGGATTTTGTGCAATCTGGAACAATATTTTTCACAGACGCAGGGGAGAAGTGCGTTAAACGATGCCGGGCCAGTGCATGGAAGATATTTAACAGTCGGATTGCGTCATAACGCTGTGAATATCCGGCGAAAACCTTGCCGGGCAAGGGATTTCGCAGATCGGCTGAGATTGGCGCCGGCGCTTTTGAGGTAACATCGTCGGCGTATAATGGCTTGACAACGCAGGTAAGTCTGATAAAGTTCGAGAAAAGCTGCATAAAAATGACGACCGCAGGTGCCAAGGTTATGAAGAATGTTTACGAGGTTCTGAGGCAGAAAGAAATGGAGTTGACCCGGCTGGAGAAAGAAGTAGAGGCTCTGCGGCTGGTGGCGCCATTGCTCTCCGAAGAAAAAGAAATGAACTCCGACATGGCGAAACCAGCACTGGCCGCTGCCGTGAATGGGCCGCAGGCGCCCCTCCGCATCCCATCGCCACCCGTGGTGGCGGCGGCGCAACCGGTGCGCGCGGCAGGCTGGGACGATACTGCCAAGCGCTGGCCATAGAAGTTCTCGGATTGGTGCGCAAAGTTTTCGCGCGTCGGTTGGATATTTCAGTTTGTGTCTTGTGGTCGCGCTCCCCATCAGCCTGGGACTACGTCCCAGGCTGATGTGTTTCTGGACATCCGGTAGTCCAGACGCAGCGGGCTACGTCTGGCGGCGGCAACTTGCTTGCGAGCGACTTCTCTACGGATGGGAACGTGATGGTTCGGCCATTCCCCTTAGCGCCGAAAGCAATCGATCGACCTCGTCGACCGTGTTGTAGTGCACGAGGCCGATGCGCAAAAAGCCTCCGGATTTTTCCACGTCTAGATGCTCGGTGAGATTCAGCGCGTAATAATTTCCATCCCAGGTGAAGAAGCCCTGCTCTCCTAGTTTGGTGGCGAGTGCCAACGGAGTCTGCTCCGCGGTTGGATTTTGGACGCGCACTGCGAGCGTGGGACAACGCTCCGCAAAGCGCGCGGGATCGGTGATGCCGTAGATCTTCAAGTTTGGAATTTCTTGAAGGCCGGAGATCAATCGCTCCATGAGTCCGTGTTCGTAATTATGAACGGCTTCAAAGGCGGTGACGATTGCGGCGCGGCGGTCGGATATCCCCACTGGTCGCGCTTCGCTCGATGGAGAGCCGGGAGCCTGCCCTGAGCTTGCCGAGGAGCGGATGTCCCCACATGTTTCAGCGGCGCGGCGACCCAGATCGGCGATGTACTCCACGCAGGCGGTGATGCCCGCGATGCATTCGTGGTTGAGCGTGCCCCACTCCCAGCGATTGGGGACGGCGTCGGTGAGCGGGCGGACTTTGTAAGGGCGCAGGCGCTGCAGGTGCTCGCGCTTGCCGAAGAGCACGCCCATGTGCGGTCCGAAGAATTTGTAGGTGGAGCAGACGAGGAAATCGCAATCGAGGGCGGCGACGTCGATGAGGCCGTGCGGGCCGTAGTGGACGGCATCGACGTAGGCGAGTGCGCCAGTGGCGTGGGCAAGGCGGACGATTGCCTTCACCGGATTGATGGTACCGACGGCGTTCGACGCGTAGCCGACCGCGACGAGTTTCGTGCGGTCGTTTATTTTGCTGGCGAGGTCGGCAAGGTCGAGCGTGCAGTTTTCTTCATGAATTTCGGCCCAGCGGATGGAGACGCCTTTTTCTTCGAGCGCAAGCCAGGGGGAGACGTTGGCGTCGTGATCGAGTCGGGTGACGAGGATTTCGTCACCGGGGCCCAGTTCGCGGCCAATTGCGCGGCTCATCGCATACGTGAGCGTGGTCATGTTGAGGCCGAAGACAATTTCGTCGGCGGCGCAGTGGAGGAAGTCGGCCATGGCGGCGCGGGCCTCGGCGAGCATGTCGTCTGTGTTGCGGCTGGTCGCGTAGGCGCCCCCAGTGTTGGCGTTGTCGCGGCGCAGGTAGTTCGAGATGGCGTTGATGACGCTCTGCGGAACTTGCGTTCCGCCGGGGCCGTCGAGGAAGGCGGCGGGGTGGCCGTTGACGGTTTGGGAAAGTGAGGGGAATTGGGAGCGGACGTGGGCGAGGTCGAGGGTAGTGGAGAGGGCGGTTTCAGTGGTGGGCATACCCCCCTATTTTTATCACGCTATGCTTCGCCTTGCTCTGAACCCACCTCGCAGCCCAGAAAGAAGCCGAGGCCCCGACCAACCACCATTCGAGGATGAGAATGACTGCCCAGCTGGGAAGACCCTTGAAACCGCCGAAGGGTATTGAAAGCACGGCTGCTACGAATCCGGCGGCAATTGCAAATCTAAGTAGGCGAAACGTCAAGGCAAGGATATACAGGGGCAGTTGTGATTCGAATGGTACCGCTGACGGCCGAGGCAACATCTGCGAGATCAGCTGGGCCGCGGCCAAATAGGTGATAAATAGGAGCAGCGGTACCGAGCGGTGTCCTGTGTTGATAGCCCAGATGGCGAGCGGCAAACCCACAAGCGTTAGAGCAAGTCGGACGCGCGAACGCGAATACGTAGCTCGCCACATGGTGTGCTGCAATTTGGCTGGAGCTTTTTGTACCTCAATGGTGAAGCGGTGTCTACTGCGTCACCGCCCGCACGAAATCCGCCAGCATGCCGTAGGCGGTCGCATACAGGCTGGGGTTTTGTTCGGTGATGGCGAGGCCGGGGAAGATGTCTGTTTCGAAATAGACGTAGGACGACGGGCCGGTGATTTGCGCCATGGGATCGGTCAGCGGGATTTGTTCGGGGCGGACGCTGGCTGTGATTCCCTTCTCTGTTTTCTTTCCTGTTTGCTGGGCGCGGCAGACGAGTTTGTAGGGACGGCCGTCTTTTCTTGCGGCGCGAACGGCTTCGCCGCTCAGGTTGCGAATTCCTTCGCGGTTGATTTCTTCTAACCGCACCGGCACAGCCATCAGTACCGTGATTAGCGCGGCGGTTTTTACGGCGGCGTCCCATCCGTCGATGTCGTGCGTGGCGTCGGTTTCGGCGATGCCGAGTGCCTGCGCTCTCTTCAAGGATTCGTCAAAGCTGAGGCCGTTTTCCATTTCACTCAGGATCAGGTTCGTCGTGGAATTCAGGATGCCGTGAAATCCTTGCAGATGAATGAGGGGGAGTTGGTCGAAAAAAGAGAAGATGGGGACGCCATCCAGTACGGTGGATTCGAAGAGAAAGCGCTTGCCGCGGGCGGCGGCTAGATCTCGGAGTTCGCGGTAGGCGTGGACGATTGGTCCTTTGTTGGCGGTGATGGCGTGGGCTCCGTGGTTGAGGGCGGCGCGGATGTGATCGACGGCGGGCTGGCCGTTTTCCACCTTGAGAGAGGTGGCTTCGAAGAGGATGTCGGCACGGGCGCCGGAGAGCCAGGTGCGAACGTTCGTCGAGTCTAAGCCGCCCGCGGGCGAGAGCGCTCCGGCCACATAGGCACGCGGATCCAGACCGGTATGATCGGCGATCCATCCCAGGCGGCGGCTGGCGATTCCGGTAATACGAAACGCAATTCCATGACGCACGCGCAATTCTTGTTCGCGTTCGAGCAAGAGTTGCATGAGCGTGCGGTTTACGTTACCGAAGCCGAGAAAACAAAGGTTGTGGATGTGAATGCGGATATCCTCGCACCGGGGCTAAAGCGGATCAAATCACAAGGCTAACGCGGCCATTCGACTTCGCTCAGAGCAGGCTGCTGAAGCGCCGCTCTTCCACGGTGCTGCCCGCTCCGGTGTTAAAGGATTGCAGCCTTGGCGGCTACCACAGCGGCTAAAGCCGATCCTAAAAATAAGTCGCTGATCGCAGCGCTGAAGCGCTGCGCCACCCAAAATCGGCGCTATCCAGAATCAGGCAGCTATTCAAGAGCTACGCCATCCAAGAATTAGCATCATGAAAAATCAGCATCATAAGAATTGGCGTCATGAAAGAGCAGCGCCATGAAAATCAGCCGTCCAAGATCAAGCACGCGCTAGCAACTTAGCCCATCACCTGGGTATGCTCGGGCTTGATCTTGTAGAGCACGCGCACTTCGCCGGGTTGGCCATAAGGATATTTATCGACGCCGAGATATTTCTTGGCCATTTTGTCGATGTGGGCGCTGGCGCCATCTTCGGTGATCTCGACGACGCGGCCACGAATTTCGAGATAGCGGTAAGGATTTTCGGGATCGATAATGGCCATCGATACGCGAGGATCGCGGCGGACATTTCTATCTTTTTGGCGTCCCTTGGCGGAATTGAAGATGACGTGCTCGCCATCGTAGTCGCACCAGACGGGCGTGACTTGAGGACGGCCATCGGGCATCAGTGTACCCAGACTGGCGAAGGCGCGCTTCTGAAACAGGTCGCGATATTTTTCGGGGATAGCTTCCGGCATAAGACCTCCTTGCGGTCGTGCAATGAATGACAGGACATTATAGATGCGGAGGCTGATTTGCCGCCTACCGGGTATCCCAAGTATTCTTGCAGACCATGATTGGGAAACCAGACAGTTTCGCCTGCACGACTTCTTCGCCGCTGCCGCGGCGGCTTAAGCCCGGGGTAATTCTGGACGCTCTACGCGGCGCAGAAGCGCCGCTCTTCCACGGTACTCCACGCTTCCGCGCCGCTGCGCGGGTCGAGCGTCACCGTGTTGCACGCCGCGCAGGTTTTTCAGCTGCCTTCGGGAGCCGTGCCCTTCCCTTTATATTGCTGGCGCTGATGCTTGCGCCTTCGGCGCTGGCTAGAGCACAGACCGAGAAATATCCGCAGACGATTGTCTTCATGACAGACTTCGGCGTGGTGGATGATTCGGTGGCGATTTGCCGGGGCGTGATGTATTCGATCGTGCCGGAAGTGCGTATCGTCGATCTCACGCATCAGGTGACGCCGTTTTCCATTCTTGATGGGGCGCGTTTTTTGTATGGCGCTACGCCTTACTATCCGGCGGGCACGGTTTTCGTGGTGGTGATCGATCCGACCGTCGGCAGTACGCGCAAAGCAATCGTGGCCAAATCGAAGCGTGGGCAATATTTTGTGCTGCCGGATAACGGACTGCTCACACTGGTAGAACAGCGGGACGGCATTGAGGGCGCGCACGAGGTCACAAATCCAGATTGGATGATTGGGACCAAGATGTCGTCGACCTTTCATGGGCGCGACATTTTTTCTCCCGTGGGAGCGCATGTGGCGCGTGGCGAGGATTGGACGAGGGTTGGTCCGGAGATGTCGGTGGCGTCGCTGGTGCGGCTGGAGTTGAAAGTGGCGCTGCTTGATGATCGCGGAGTGAGGGCGGAGGTGATTGCGACGGATGGTCCGTTCGGCAATCTGGTGACGAACGTGGACGCCGAGGAGTTTCTGAAGCTGGGCTACCGGCGTGGGCAGGAGGTTCCGGTGAGGGTGGGCGATAAAGATATGAAGATCAAGTTCGTGCGCACGTTTAGTGATGTGCCGGTAGGACAGCCTCTCCTTTATATTGACTCGCGTGGACACTTCGCGATGGCGCTGAATCAGGGAAGTTTTGCGGCAGTGTACGGGATGAAGCCTCCAGTGGAGCTGTTTATTCCGCGGGCTGGAAAGTAGTACAGCAGGTTCCTCGCGTCAAAGGCAGGCGCTCGGGATAACAAATGCGAGGATTGGAGACGATCACTCGGAGCCATTTGGCTCCATGCGCGGCAACACCCGGCGCAGTAACGCTTCGAAGCTGGTCTTGACGCGTTCGCCGGTTTCGATCACTTCCCGATGAGACAGCGGCTGGTCGAGGATTCCGGCTGCCATATTCGTCACGCATGAGATGGCGAGCACGCTGATTCCCATGTGGCCCGCGGCAATTACTTCGAAGGCCGTAGACATTCCGACAAGATCGGCGCCGATGATTCGTAGATAGTTGATCTCGGCTGGAGTTTCGTAACTGGGTCCGAGCAGCGCGGCGTAAACGCCTTCGTGCAGCGTCATTCCGAGCTTGGCAGCTTCTTCTTGTGCGATTGCGCGATATTGTTTGTTGTATGCGCGCGTCATGTCGGGAAAACGCATGCCGAAGCGATCGTCATTGGGACCTGCGAGCGGATTCGCCCCTTGTAGATTGATGTGATCGCGAATTAGCACCAGCGCGCCCTGCTGATAATTCAGGTTGATTCCACCCGCAGCATTGGTAAGGATGACAGTGTGAATTCCCATGCGTCCGAAGACGCGCATGGGGAAGGCCACTTGCTCCGCCGAATATCCCTCATAAAGATGGACGCGGCCTTGCATCACAGCTACTGGGAGGGCGCCTGACTTGCCGATTACCATTTGTCCGGCGTGGCCGGTGGCGGTGGAACGAGGGAAGGCGGGGATGTCCGCGAAGGGGATTCGGGTTGCGTCGCTGACCGAATCAGCGAAGCCGCCAAGGCCGGAGCCGAGAACGAGGCCAATGCGTGGGCGGAGCGAGGTTCGTTGCAGAACAGACTGGGCGGCGGTCTCGGCGAGGGTGAATTGATCTTGCATAAAACGCGTCTCCCGGGTGCTTCAGGGGCTAAAACCCCGCTTCAGCTTGGGCGCCTGATGCGGCGATGAAGCGCCGCTCTTCCACGGTACTGAGCGCGACATTTCCGATTGATTAGAAAGCAAGCCTCCAGTAAAAGTAAGGCTGTAATCGCAGCGCTAAAGCACTGCGCCACCCAAAGGCACAAATCTACTCAATCGCAGGCCTCGCAAATTACACGCTCCTAAATTACCTGCTCCTTAAATTACATGCTCCTGACTAAATCATATGTCTTCCGAATTAGACGCTCCCGAATCGCATGTCTCCCGCATCACAAGCGTCCGCCAGCCCGTCAGTACTTTTTCTCGAACTTTGCGAATTCGGATTCCAGCGTCCACTGTTGGCGGGCACGTTCGTTGGCGGCGAGAAAAGTTTCGCATCCGGCGGAAACCTTTTCTGAGCCCAAGGCATTGCCAGCGCACGCCGGCGCAACACGAAACACAAGCTTCGTATTCGCCCACAAACTTTCACCGGGCGAAAAGCTGTGCTCCAGGCTCTGCCGGGCCATACGCTTTAAGTCCGCATAGGAAAGATGGTAGGTCTCAACTGCGCGCAAATATTCATGGGTCATATCAGAGCGGGAGACGCCCTCGTCGTCAGTCGCCAGAGCGACTGGAACGCCGTACTTCATATAGATGGGCAGAGGGTGATCGTCTCCGCTAACGCCGAGAATGATGTCGTTGGAGGTCAGGGCGATTTCGACGAGAACGTTGCGCTCCGCCATTTCATGGAGCAGGCCGATCGGATCTTTCTCGTTCATCACGGAAACGCCGTGGCCAATGCGCTCGGCATAACCCCGCTCGACTGATGCGCGGATATGAAATGTGAGATCCTCCGGCGGCACCAATCCCGTGGCGAGTTCTCCGGCGTGCAGCGCGATGTGCACCTTGGGATAGACGCCATGTAGATAATCGATCATAGCCATGTGCTCGTTGAAATCGTGGATGGGGACGTACCGATCCTCGGGCTGGACGAGGTTGAGGCCGACGAAGCGGGGATCGGAGGATGCGAGCTCGAAGCCCAGAAGAATCTGCGCGAAGACGATTTCGTGCGGCAGTCCCCGCAGCACTTGATAAAGGTAGCGAACGGTCACGTTGCATCCGGGAGCCGCATCGGGTGTTCCGCATTTTAGGATCTCTCGAGCGCGGGCATCATCGGCGGCGAGCCTTTTGCTGGTGTCGGCGGCCACGTCCTTCATGCCGGCGCTCAGCACGGCCGCCCGCATTTCGGCATAGTCGGGATTCCATTCAATTCTTCCTGCAAGCTGCGCCACCGCTCCGGCATCCGCGGTGTGCATGAATTCCACGTATTGCAGATGATCCATGCCGGCACGTTTTGTCGCCGCGGCGATGCCTTCGGCCACGTGGGTGTGCGAAGCCAGGCCAAATTTATCGAAGGTAGCGAAGAAATGATCGTGACCGGATTCGTCGCCCGGCTTCCAGTTGCGCATCGACCAGGCGTCGATCATCTGGTTATAGAGCACGTGATCGCCATAGCTGCAGCGGGCCGCGGGTTTCGCGGTATAAAGTGCGCAGGGATCGCAGGGTGGCGCAAGCAGGCGGGACGAAGTGCGATCCACGCACAAGCCACCGGACGCGGCGAAGTCCACGAAGTCTTCGGCGTAAATTGCGCCTTCCAGATGATTGTGCAGATCTCCACCCTTGGGCAACTCGCGCAGGAATGCCAAAAGCAAACCCGGTTGCTTGCGAATGGAATCCAGGTAACGCGCGCTACGCTGCTCGGCACTTTGTGCGGCGGCGGCCGCCGTAAATAACAAGAGCAGCAAGCAACGGCGCATCACAGCACGCCTGGTCGGCAGCGTCATCAATCCTCCCAATGGAAACGGCTGAAGTCCGGAAAGGAATTGTAATCTGTTTGCGAGGCACGAGCATGATGCAAGAAAGCGAGAGGAGATCGAGAACTCCGGCGTAACCAATCGAGGGTTTTCAGCGCAACCAGGCGATCGCGGCGAGGACGACGGTACCAATGAGCAGCGCTCCGAGAAAGTACTTGTTGGACGCGATCCACGACTGGGGCTGCCAGGTCGAACCGGGGGAATTCTCGCCTTCAGTTACGCCCGATGGAGCGCCTGAAAATGATCCTGGCGAGGAGTGCAGGGTGTCATTCGTCTTGTCCTCGTCCGTATTTTTTTCAACCACAGGCTTGTCTGACTGCAGTTTCAGCTCCTGAGTATTTACGGTCTCAGATTTAGAAGAAATTATCGGTTCGCAGTTGAGTGCCGCGGAGTTTGGTACCCGAACTTCCGGAGAGCCCGGAACACCGCTTCCCAATTCCGCGAGGGCGGCGGAATTTTTTTCCTCGAGTGGCGGAGCTTGATCGTGCTGCGAACTCGCTTCATCCTGCAAAGGTGGTTCCCTGCGCCACTGTTTCTCTTCGCACTCCACACAGAGGACTCGTCCCCGCGACACGGGAAAGCCGCAGGCCTGGCACTTCTGTAGATTTCTCAAGACAGGCGGGACGTTGAGCGCTTCGATATTTTTCTGGGGTGAATCGCCGCTTTGGGCCCGCATCGCGGCTGACCAGAATAGCGTCCGCTTCGAAGCGGACGCGGCTTCCTCCGGCTTTGGATGCGCAGGCTCGTGGGAGGGCAGTTCGGTTGCCTGAATCGGCTTCACCTCGTGCGAACTCGCTTCGAGCCGCGGAGGGTTGGCCGGAACAGCCGGTGGCGGCTGAATCGCCGGAGAAGCAATCTCCGAAACAGTGAGCGCGCGCAGGGACGAAGCGGCGTGCGCCACCGAGTTGCCCACCATTTCGCTAAGCCGCAGGAGGGCGGACAGATCGCGCTCATCGAAAGCATTGGCTGTGGCGGAAAAAAGTTCAAAGACTCCCAGCACATTCGCATCGCTTAGAATCGGCATTACCAGCACAGAAGCAATCCCCAGCTCCCGGCAGACGTCGCGGTTCACGCGAGGATCGCGTTCAGCATCGTCGCAACGCATCAGTTGGCGAGTGCGCACACTTTCACCCGACAATCCGTATTCCATGGATAGAAGGGCGCCCAGCTCTGGAGCGTTGTCGCCTGAGCTGGCCCGGCACAGCATGTCCTTGTGGTTGTCGCGGCGCAGGGCGATGGCAGCGCCGCCGGCACCAGTGATGTACTGGGCACGCTCGGCGAGCAATTGCAGCGTGGCATCGAGATCGGCGTGCGCCATTTCGGCCAGGGAGCGGCCGCCATCCTCACCCGGAAAGCGAGGACCGGATTCGGCAGACTTTGAGAGAAGCGCGTTAGCTGCGGCAATTCCTGCCGAAACGCTACCGAGCGGGGGTCCGCCCGTGTTGGTGCCCGGCATGTCTACCTCCCTCGCAGGAAGTGACGAAGTCTGAACAAGAATCGAATGCTGATTCATGGCGCGCATGCCAATTGCATTGAGTCTAGCGGCCGGGGCGATCCGGCGGGTCAAGGCTCACTTAAATTTAGGGAACAGTAATTCGAGTCTCGCTCGCAGGGGGCGCGCTGTCAAGAAGCGGGACACTCGAAAGTCACAGGGCAACCGTGAGAGTTGCAAATCTGGTGCTGGGTTGGGTGCTAGACCCGGCGCTTGCGCACCGCGGTATTGGCCAGGCCATTGGCTTCGGCGTTATTTTCGCGTGGAACGTGCGAGATTGAGAACTTCAGAGCTCTCGCCAGCTTGCAGCACGTCCAATGCAGAGAGTAGAGCCGCGAGCTGCGACAGGTGTACTCGCCGCGCATCTGGCGGACGACCACTTCGGAATCGGAATAAACGTGCAGAGCTTTGGCGTTCATGGAGAGAGCGAACTGCAGAGCTTCCATCAACGCCACGTATTCGGCGACATTGTTGTCCTGGTGACCGATCCATTTGGCGATGCGAATGGGGCCGCTGGCGCAGCCATCGATGATCACTCCGATACCGGAAGGGCCAGGGTTTCCCTGGGAACCACCGTCCACATAAGCTATGAGTTCTGCCATCGGCACCGATCCGCTATGAGCAAGATGCGCCGAGAATGCCGCGACGTCAAGATCATTATTCGGTTCGTGTCGGTAGCGCATGATATGTCCGGTTGAATTAGCACATGAAATGTCCGCTTTTCAGGCGGTGAGAGTAGGAGACCATGCGGAGCATGGATTCCTACTCGAAGACCGCCATGGAGCGGGCT
>JBEKUD010000021.1:0-51668 GCA_049515395.1 Candidatus Sulfotelmatobacter sp.
TAGCCGTTCTCCTGTATCGCGGAGAAATGTACGAAAACGTCCTCCCCCGTGGAGCGCTGGATGAATCCATATCCTTTCGCCCCGTTGAACCACTTCACTGTTCCCTTCTCTCTCACGGAAAACTCCTTTCACTTCGTTAAGAATTGTTCCCCGGATTTCCCAATTGTTATCCCGGCGAACCGGGACGCCCCCTCAGGAAAGACGTTGGAACTCGGCTGCACTCGCGAGGGCCGAAGAAATCGCTCCAAAAACAAAAGACCCCTGGATTTAACGCACGCGCAGAAATTGCGGCGGAAACCTTCGGAGCCCTGCACCATCGACGTTGATTTCTACGACCCTACTCAAGACGTCAACCTGCCTCACAATGTCATCGCCGCGGCACACACCCGGCTACGAGCACACGCGATAATAAGCACTATTAAATCGTTTGACAAGAAAAATTAGAAGGTTTAGGCAAAAAGCGACCGCCGGTCCCCGTCGATTCTTTAACAGGGTATAACAAAAGCGACCCCGCTGGCCCTCGACTTTCGTCACCACCGGCCGCCGGACGCCGAGCCAAACCCTTGATAGGATTAACGCAACCACTGATGCCAGGTCAGATCACAATCCCGGTTCTCCCGCCGGCCGAATCGGAGCCCAGCGGCCGGCAGCGACTGGGCGGAAAACGTCCTTTGGGAGCGGTGGCCTCGACCTTGATGTACGTCATGAGGACCGATGTGCACACTTTTGCATTGTCGGTAGCGGCCAACTCGATCCTTTCGTTTTTCCCCTTTGTGGTGCTGCTCATGACCCTTATTCGCCGTGTCTTCCATTCGCGTGTGATGTATGACGTGGTGGTGGAATTGCTGCGCGACTATCTGCCAGCAGGCCAGGAGTTCGTCATTCGCAACCTGAACGCCATGGTAAATAGCCGGCATCGTGTACAAGCGGTTTCGCTGCTCATCCTGCTGGTAACGTCTTCCGGCGTGTTTATGCCGCTGGAAGTCGCGCTTAACCGGATATGGCATTTTCAAAATAACCGCTCCTATTTCGGCAATCAGTTGATCTCGCTGGGGCTGTCGTTCGCCTGCGGTGTGTTGGCGCTATTATCGATCGCCCTGACTGCGGGCAATGTGGCTCTACTGGAATTTCTGCTGCGCGGCCACGGCTCTGGAACGGTTCGCCTGGCGGGATTTGCCGTGATGAAACTGTTCGCCATCGCAGCCAGCATCGCCATTTTCTTCCTCGTCTACTGGGTGCTGCCCAATGGGAAGGTTCCGGCGCGGGCCGTACTGCCGGCAGCGCTGGTCATGGGATTGTTGTCAGAGGCTTTGAAGTATGGGTATATTCTGGCTCTCCCGTGGCTCAATTTTGGCGAAGTCTACGGCCCCTTCGCGCTCTCGGTGAGCATGATGCTCTGGGCATTCTTGTCAGGAATGCTGCTGCTGGCGGGAGCGAACCTGAGCGCCGAGGGGCATGCCCGGCGCTCTCATTGATGGAGCATCCAACCGGAGCCGTACTCACGAACGAGCTAGCAGGCAGTCAGTGATTTTGAGCCCTGCCTCCGTTACCGCGGTTTAAGTCTGCAGGCGGGTAACAATGCCGGGCCGGCCCCGGATTACGAACTCTGCCTTCTGGGAACCGCCCGCGCGCAGCACAGTTCGACCGCGCGGCAGCGACACGAACCTACCAACAGCTGCTCGATATCTCGAAGAACGTTGACCCTGACTTTATCCCTGCTCAAGAAGCCCGGCGCGAACTGACAGCCCTGAGCGCTTCCGCGAAAAATTAACGGGAGCCAGGTCTTGAGCGCCTCCGTGCTGTTTCAATCCAGTTGTGCTCGGTCCTCCGGGTAACGATCTAACGCTGGCACCTGGCGATACCGCTACCACACAAACGGCAACGCCTGTCATCTCGAGTGCAGGCCAGAGCACGTCACGAGCGACGCCAATGGCCTGGCGAGTTTCCACCCGACCGTCGGATCATTTGGCGGACGATTGGAAGTTGAGATCCAGGTTTCGACGGGAACCTCCGCGACGCCGCAGGAGGGGATCGAAAGGTTCGACTCTCAGTGACGATTGCTTCAATCAGAGCGGAAGGGATCACGGTCGCCGCCGACGCGGCTTCGCTGAGATCGACTTGATCATCAGTTTGCGCCGCCCTCTCGCCGGCATGGGGACCTTTGCCCGATTCAGAGCCAGGTTCATCAGATCGCGCACTTCAGCTCCGTCGAGAACGCGGGCGTCAGGCTCGCCCGCATTGTAGAGCCGGATGTTCCGCACAACGTTACCCTTTCCCTGCAGGAGTTTTGCGGGATCGGGCAGGCCCGCGCCTTGCAGAAAGCACAAGGTCACGCGGCCGGGTGGAAGCCCCAGGGGAAAGATCGCCTCCGAGGGGCGCTCGGTTGGTGAAGCCGACGACCAGCCAGTTGTAGTTGTCGTAGACCATATTCGATGGCACCGGGAACGAGCTTGCGCATTCTCCTGAGCGTCCCTCGAAGGCGGTCGCCTCCCGGTCGTATTTCGCAAGGAAGGAATCGAGTTGCTGCTCGGCATCAGCTTGCAGGACGGCCGCCGGGGACTTCGGCGGTTTGCGATTCGTCGACTTCCGAGTAGGCATGATCTGGCTCCTGACGCATGATGTCCCGGAGGGACCATCGATCGTAGCCCGCCAGTTCACTGGCGGGATGCAGCCACAGAATGCGGCCCAAGTGCCGTAGGCACGACTGAATCATCTTCGTCGAACGAGGCAGTTTCAGGCCCCTAGTTGCGCTCGGCGGACAGCCGAGGCCGTCCCCACAGGGGCTGTGCTGAAGCCCGACAGCCGAAGCCCGCCTCACTTCTTCGTCCATCGATCCACCCAGTCGTTCACGGTCTTGTACCAAAGCTGCGAATTCTGCGGCTCCAACACCCAGTGCCCTTCGTCGGGGAAGTACAGCATCTTTGACGGCACGCCTTCCATCTGCAGCGTGGTGAAAAGTTGGAAGCCTTCGCTCACGTCGAGGCGGTAGTCCTTCTGGCCGTGGATGACTAATGTCGGCGTCTTGAAGTTTTTCGCGTAGTGGTGCGGCGACCATTTCTGATACAGCGCGCGGTTGTCGTAGGGAGTGCCTTTGAACTCCCAGTCGTTAAACCAGAGTTCTTCGGTCGTGCCCCAGGCCGATTCGGCGTTGAACATGCCGTCGTGCGACACCAGGCACTTGAAGCGGTCGGTGTGGCCCAGGATCCAATTGATGGCATATCCGCCGTAACTGGCGCCCAGCGCGCATTCGCGGTCTTTATCAATGAAGCCGTAATGCTCCTCCGCGAAGTCGAGACCCTTCATCAGGTCTTCAAACGGAGCGCCGCCCCAGTCGCCCTGGATGGCGTCGATGAACTTCTGTCCGTAGCCGGTCGAGCCGTGGAAGTTGATCATGATGACCACGTATCCGTTGGCGGCGAACAGTTCGGGATTCCAGCGGTAGCTCCAGTCGTCTCCCCAGGCGCCCTGCGGCCCGCCGTGGATGAGGAACTTCACGGGATACTTCTTGCTGGCGTCGAAGTTCGGTGGCTTGACCAGGAAGCCTTCGACTTTGTCGCCGTTCGCGCCCGGGAACCAGAAGGATTCGAGCGGCGACATTTCGACTTGAGCGAGGACGGCTTCGTTGGGATCAGCCAGCGCGTCGCCGAAGTGATTTTCTTCAGTTATTTTCTGCAGGCCAGGTTTTGCCTTCTCCGGATCGAATTTCATGTTGTATTTGAAGATCAGGCTAGGGTGTTCCAGCGACGTGCGCGTAAGCACGATCCATCTTGCATCTGGGGTGACCGTTGGGCTGTCGTTGTAGCCTCCGAGAAGGGCATCGCGCATACCGTCGGTTCCGGTCCAATACAAGACCGAGCTTCCTTTGTCCTCGGCAACGAAGTAAATTCGCTTTGAATCCGGAGACCAGGTGAAACTTCCAACCCACCGATCAAAATCCTCTGTCAGATTCTTCCTCTCTCCCGTCTTGCGGTCATACAGCATCAACCGGAAGCGGTCGGCCTCGTATCCGGGACGCTGCTGGGCGCGGTAGGCGATGTAGCGGCCATCGGGCGAATAGAGCGGCGTCGAGTCACTGGCGGGATTGTCGGCGGTGATGTTCTTTGCTGGGACAGATCCGGCCGGATCTCCGCTGACCGAAACGATCCAGAGATCGTTATTGGTGGAAGCCGCCGGATTCTTGTCGTGATTCGAGGTATAGCAGATCTCCTGCCCGTCAGGCGAAAAGGCGTAGTCGTCCTGTCCCCCGAGCGAAAACACGGGCGCGTCGTAATCGCCGGGCGTGAGGTCGCGGGGCGTGAGTGATCCGATCGATGGCCAGCGGCCCGGCGGCGGGGACGATTCAGAAACCGGAACGACGAAAATGTGGCTGCGTCTGCCTTCCTTGTACGCGTTCCAATGTCGATAAAGGAGATGAGTGAAAATTTGAGCCTTGACCGGCGACTTCTCGTGTTCACCCAATTTTTCCGCATTGCAGGCCGCTGCCGCCTCAGGAGTGCCATCGCACTCAGGGTAGACATCGGACGTGAACAAAATGTTTTTGCCATCGGGGGACCACACCTCGCCGCCTGTCTCGGTTGCGATAGCCGTTAGCTCGTGTGCGCCACCGACGGTGCCTGCTGCGGTATCGAAATCGGCAATCCAAACCTGCGAGCCGCGCCCCCCGTCTGAGATAAATGCGAAGTGCTTGCCATCAGGTGACCAGCGCGGCCGGTCACCTTGAGAGTTTGGAAGGAGAATGCGCTCCTTCCCACCAGCCATGGGAACGATCCAGATGTGCGGCGTTTTCGTGTTTGCCGCAAGATCCACATCAACCACGCTGAAGATCACCCACTTGCCGTCAGGCGAGACTTCGGGCTCCCCCACGCGCTTGAGCTTCATCAGGTCTTCGAAGGTAAAGGAATGCTTGGCCTGGGCAAAGTCGGGAAGGGCGAGCGCGATGAGAGCTAGAAAAATGACATAACAACGGCGCATGACAGAACCCCTCAGGCAGACTGATGAGTGTAGCAGGGGAAGTGGGGAGCTTCCAGCTTCGTCCTTGATGTCGAACCGGAGAGCATTCCGATTGCGAGGACCTCAGGTTCCTCCACTTCGTTCGCTCGCTACGCTCCGGTCGGAAGGACAAAGTTTCTCTGTTTCTCTTAGGCCGCGGATTATGATCTGGCGGGCCGCCAGACATTCTCAAGTCGAACACCGCGACCTTCGAAATCATAGGACGTGAAAAGCCGAAGCCGGACACCTGAGCCCAGTTTTCTACACGGCAACCCTCTCCTTGATATGGCATCCAAGTTAGCGGCAGAACCGCAGCGCCCTACCCCCAGCCTCACTGAGCGGAGAGGGGTCGGGGGAGGGTTGCCGCGGTGTGCCTTCGGCCATCCTCGCCTTAGAGTGCCTGATCCGTTTAAGATAAGGGTTATGATTCGGTCGCACCGCATTTTTCTCTTAATGGCCGCCATCGCTGTATGTGGATCTTTTGCCCCAACCGCAGCCGCGCAGGAAGGTCCTCTCGAAAGCACTCAGCCCACCGGCATCATGCCCGAAGCCATCATCACGCGTTTCGCCGCGCAGGAAAAGCTATTCAAGGAAGCGCGAGAGCATTACACCTACCGGCAGGATATAAAAGTTCAGACTCGGGATGGCGACACGGTCACTGGGGAATACCATGAAGTCTTCGACGTTCTTTACGACGATAAAGGACATCGCATCGAGAACGTGGTGTTCGCTCCGCAATCGTCCCTGGAACAAGGCGGCCTGTCGCTCGACCAGGGCGACGTGCAGGACTTCCGCAACCGACTTCCTTTCGTGCTGACCACCGAAGAGGTTCCCGAGTACAACATTCTTTATGTGGGGCAGCAGCAGGAGGACCAACTGCACTGCTATGTCTTCGATATCGCGCCCAAAGAAATCGTCGGAAAGAAGCGCTACTTTCAGGGACGCATCTGGGTAGACGACCACGATTTTCAGATCGTGAAGACGTATGGACAGGCCGTTCCCGAAATAAAGGATACGAAGCGAAGAGGCAAAGAAGAGCACCTTTACCCGAAGTTCACCACGTGGCGGCAGCAGATTGACAACAAATACTGGTTTCCAACGTATACGCGCGCCGACGACACGCTCCACTTCAACACGGGCGACATCCATATCCGCGAGATCGTGAAGTACGAGGACTACAAACGATTTGGATCGAACGTGAGGATTTTGTATCAAGGCCAGGAAATTCCGAAGGCGGAGCAGAAAAAACAAACTTCGCCGCCGGATCAGAATCCGGTTCCAAATCAAAGTCCAGATCCGAAGAAGCCGGACGCGGCGCCGAATCCCCAGCAATAGGTGTCAGCTGCCAGACAAGGGCGAGATCCCTCGTTTCACACGGGATGACAAAGCGCGCGTGGAATGCATCTGGGGCGGACGTTTTTGCCGTCGTTATGAGAGCTGACGGCTGAGAGCTGACCGCCGATCGCTGTCGGCTCAGTAGAACAAATACTTCCTCCACTTATCGTCTGATCGGCCCATCAGACGCATGATGTGGCGGCTGGTATGGAGATTGAAAGCGCGCGGCTCGCGCATCAGCTTCATCCCGGACTCTGCGGGAAACTGGTTTCCTTTGCGCCGGTTGCACGTATGACAGCACGCAACCAGATTTTCCCAGGTGGACGATCCTCCGCGAGAGCGGGGGATCACGTGATCCAGCGTCAGATCGCTCGAAGGCAGTACCGTGGCGCAATACTGGCAGGTGTTGCGGTCGCGCAAGAGAATATTCTTACGCGACAAGGCTCGGCTCTGGTGCGGGATGCGGCGATACTCCAGCAGGCGAATCACCGAGGGTACGCGCATGGCGATCCGTGCCGCATGCAGGAAGTGCCCGTTCTCCTCTTCCGTCATGGCTACGCCCTTGAGCACCAAAACTAATGCACGGCGGGCTGCGCAAACATTGATGGGCTCATAGGACGCGTTTAGAACCAGCACGGGCGCATGCAGCGCGTGCCCATTATCGTCGCGATGGACTGCCGCCCCTGCAAACAGGCCAGCGGCGTGCCTGCCCGTGAGTCCCACATCGGCTTCCATCCTGGCTGACATGATGCTGGTTTCGTCTCCCAAACTACTTAGCTTCGATTCCGACCTTTCATAAGTAGGATGCCGCAGTCGACGCTGACATCTTTCCAGTACCAGCTGCCCCGACCTCGTTGCCACATCTCAGTTGCCCGCCGCCCGAGCCAATGAAATTTCTTCCACCTCGGACGGAGCGTCGCTGTCCCCTTCGTCCGGCAACTTGATCGGCACATGGTTCTGAGAAGCCTTCAGAGGCCGGGCCACGGTCGCTACCCATACTTTCGTTGCCCCCCGCGCGGCGCAGAACACGCGCGCACTCTGACACGGTCGCCCCGGTCCTGTAAACGTCGGCGACCACGAGCATCTCACGGCCCCTGACAGTTTCAGGGTGGACCATGCCCAAGGCGGCGCGCACATTCTCACGGCGCTGGTGGCTGGTGAGTCCAGTTTGCGACGCAGTTTCACGCTTCCTCCCGAGTACTTCGGCGCACCGGCGAAGGCGTGCGGAAGCTGGCGCACGTTTGATCGCGGCGCACGCAATCAGATCCGCGTGGTTGAATTCTCGCTCGCGAAGTTGGGCGCGATGTAAGAGTACCGGCACTACCGCGACGAAGTCGGCGGCAAGTTCGTTTTCAAACGGTGCGATCGCCTCCGCCAGCATGCGCCCCAAAACGTTCGCCGCCGGTCGCACTCCGGCGTATTTCAGCAAGTGAATCAGTTCGCGCAGCCCGCCCTGGTAACTGCCGAATGCTACCGCCCGGGTGAACGGGGGTTCGATGCGGCGGCACAGGCCGCACTTGGTCACCCCCTCAGCGGAAGAAAGTGCATGAGCGGAAAACAGACGTTCGCCACAAACGGCACAGACGCCCGCTCCAATCGGCCGCATGGCATCCAGGCATCGCTGGCAGACCGGAAGACGCGAAATTCTAACCAGCGGCTCGCCACATACGCGGCAATCAGAGGGAAAAAGAACCGCAAAAAAACTCCCGCCGAGGTCACTAGTAACCCGCCGCGGCCAGGATGGCAGGGCGTGTGAAGCAATAGGAGGCCCTGCGGCTGCGGCCTTGGCCGGCATAGCCCGAATTCGGTCTCCACTACTGCTGAAGACGGCCTCCGTGATCGTCGCAAGAATGGACGCCTTGCGCGTCGCCTGCTTGTTAGCCAGTATAACGGCGCTCAGGCCTACTAGGCAACGTCGCGAGTGTTGCCGGGCTGGATCGCGGATACCCTCTGTTTGCCTGCCGCTTCCGACAGCCGTTCCCTCACGGGCATGAAAATCAACCGATAGTCCCTCCGGAAACATTCCGCGCAACGCACCGGCTGCAGAAGAAAAAACGGAAGAAGGTAGCGTTCGGAAAACGTGCGGCGCCGCGAACGGAAGCCGGTGTCGCTGCCGCAATCGCTGCAGTGAAATTCAAAGAACCGCTGGGACCTCAGCTGGTCGAGGAAATCTTTCGTCACACTGCACCTCGGAAAACGAAACTTTGAAGGGATCAAACCACCGAGTAGGGCTATTTTACCTCAAGCCGCGTAGGACGCAAGAGGAACTGCTTTGGCCGCCCTTTGGCCATGATCGGAGCCCATCGAGCCCAATCGCCCTTGTAAAGCAGCCTCCCCGCATGCTAACGTGCGCCGTTCCACGGTTTCGCATAAAGTTAGATTATCGGGACTGATCCCGTCGCCAGGAGTTCGCCCATGAGTGCGGTCGCCCCACCGGTTCCAAAGAAGCATGTTCCATACGTCCCAGAAAACATGGAAATGAAAGAGTTCACCTTCCGCGCATTGCTGATCGGGCTGGTAATGACGGCGATTCTTGGTTCGGCGAACGCTTATCTCGGGCTGAAAGCCGGGATGACGATTGCGGCAACTTATCCGGCGGCAGTAATCGGAATGGCTCTATTACGTCTGATGAAAGGCTCTCTGCTGGAAGAAAACATTGCGCGAACCGTGGGCTCGATCGGCGAATCGGTGGCGGCCGGGGCGGTGTTCACGATCCCTGCATTTGTGATGGCAGGAATTTGGCCGGGACTGACCCGAGAGAAATATTGGAACTCGGTGGCGCTGATGGTGATCGGCGGCACGCTCGGCATTTTGTTCGTGACCCTGCTGCGCCGCGTCATGGTGGAGGATCCGGACCTTCCCTACCCCGAGTCAGTGGCTGCTTCCGAGATTCACAAAGCAGGGCAACAAGGCGCCAGGGCCGCCAAGATTCTCTTCGCCAACATGGGCTTTGGCGGATTCATGTATCTGCTGGGCGCCGTCAATGTCTTCGCCGCCAACAACACATTTCCGGTCACCATCAGCGCGCTCGGCAAGAAGCTGCTGCTGCGCACGGGTACGAATCCCAGTGTGGCCACCACGATAACCGGAGGGGCAACGCTGTTGACTGCCCCGGACATTAGCCCCGCCTATCTTGGTGTTGGCTACATCATTGGTCCGCGGCTGGCGGCGCTCAATTTTGCCGGGGGCGTGCTGGCCTGGGGACTCTTGGTTCCACTTCTAACGTTCACAATTGGTCCTTACATTCAGGCGGCACAGCCTGCCGGACATACGCTCGCGTGGCCGCTTCTGGCGGGAGCGATCTATTACTCGATCGTGAGACCGATTGCGGTGGGGGGGATGCTGGTAGGAGCGTCCTACACCCTGTTCAAAATGCGTAAGCAACTGGGCGCCGGGATGGCACGCGCCGTCTCGGACCTGAAGAAGTCTGCCGCCGCGCATGCAGCCACGAATCGCACCGATCGCGATCTTCCGGCGAAAGCAATTTTTGTGGGTATTGGCGTCGTGTTTCTGGCCATGATTGCGCTTTACTACTATTTCATCGGCGGCGCGGGAAATCTGTCTACTTCGCAGGTCATTACGGCTGCGGTAGTTGCCGCGCTTGTGATGATCGTTCTGGGCTTCTTCTTCGCCGCAGTCTCTGGAAACCTGGTCGGCCTAATCGGCTCCTCTAATAATCCGGTATCGGGTCTCACGCTCTGCACGCTGGTGATTGCCGCTCTTTTGATGGTGGCATTGGGAGTCTCCGGACCCGGAGGCGTGGCGGCGGTATTGGGCGTGGCGGCTGTCGTCTGCGTGTCATCCGCAGTTGCTGGTGAGATGCTGCAGGATTTAAAAGTCGGACACATTTTGGGCGGCACACCGTCCAAAATGCAGATTGGAGATCTATTCGGCGTGGTCGTGGCATCGCTGGTCTTGTTCTTTCCGTTAGCCATTCTCGACAGGGCGTATCACTTTGGCAGCGCGGCGTTGCCCGCTCCGCAGGCCGGACTTATGGCCATGCTTTCCAAAGGTATTGTCGGCGGTGATATGGCGTGGCCGCTGGTGATTGTTGGGATCCTGCTCGGCATCGCCATGATCATGATCGAAGTGAAGAGCGTGATGCTGTTCGCGGTGGGAATGTATTTGCCACTGGGGACCACCTTTGCGATTTTTGTGGGCGGCGTAGTCCGCTGGGTTACCGACAAACTCCGCGACCGGCGAGGTTACAACGATGCGCAAAAGGCGCGGGTCGAAAACACCGGCGTGCTGACCGCATCCGGACTGATCGCCGGAGAGGCCTTGTGCGGACTGGTGATCGCCGGTCTGGTGGGGTCAGGCAAGGATGTGACTCTCGTCCATTGGACGCCTTCGTTCCGGGTGGCCCTGGCCGCACTGGCTGTGCTTATCGCAGTAATGGTGCGGGTACCGCTGGCGAATGCCGGCAGCCCCGAGGAACCGGCGCCGCCAACCGCGATCATGTGACTTCTACCGCCCCGAAGGCCACGAGGGAACACCAAGGAATTCCGGACTTCCTTCGTGCCCTTCATGCCCTTCGTGGTTTAGTGTTTCTATGTCGATCTCGAACAATATTGCCGGGGTGCGCGAGCGTATCCATGCGGCCGCTCGACTGTCCGGACGTGATCTGAACGACGTTACACTCATGGCCGTCACCAAGACCCAGCCACCGGAACGAATCCGAGAGGCTTACGAGGCGGGACAGCGTTTGTTCGGAGAAAATCGTGTTCAGGAATTTTCCATCAAGGCCGCCGCGCTCGCGAATCTGAAAGATTGCGAGTGGCACATGATCGGACACTTGCAGACGAATAAGGCCGCAAAGACCATAGAATTATTTCGCGCCGTGGATTCCGTCGATTCGCTGAAGCTGGCGGAGAAGTTGGATACAGCGGCGCGCAAGCTTGGCAAGAAGCTGGATGTGCTCATCGAGATCAACGTCGGAGGCGAATATTCGAAGAGCGGCGCATCGCCGGATTCCCGATCGCTTGAAGAATTGCTGATGGCCGCGCCCCGATTGGAGGCGCTTTCTTTCCGCGGACTAATGACCGTACCTCCGTTCACCGGCAATCCTCCGGATGCGCGGCCTTACTTTCGCAAGCTGGGCGAATTGCGCCATGCGCTTGAAAAGCGCAAACTTCCAGCCATCGCGATGGACCAGCTTTCGATGGGCATGTCGCACGATTTCGAAGTGGCAATTGAAGAAGGATCGACCGGCATCCGCGTGGGTACGGCGATTTTTGGGGAGAGAACAAAGGCTTAGAAATCCTTCGCCAAGCTCAGGGGTAAACCCCCGACCCAGAGGCTCAGAGAGGGCGATGACGCTTTTTGACCGGCTTTGCGCGGGCACCCTTTTTGTGCTGGCAATCGCGGATTGCCTGCTCGTGCCGAGAACTTACACCGGCAGGATCTGGATCTTCGGAACGGACCTCGCCTTGCTGTTCACCGCGATGCTGAATCTGTTGCGCCTTCGGAACGGCTGCGGAGTGCACGGCCTCAGGCTGTTTTCGGTCACTGCGAATGTAACGATGCTGGCATTCGCGATTGCTCTGATGGCGAGCATCGGGGAGTCCCGCACGTTGCACAACCCGCAGGTGGCGCTCGTGGCCGCTCTTCTTCTGATAGAGTCTGCGTTCTCGCTGAGGAAGAACGCGTGATTCCAGTTCAGGAGTCGAACGGCGGCGCAACCTTTGCCGTGAAGGTTCGTCCGCGCGCCAAAAAGAACACGGTCAGCGGCGAACTCGGCGATGCGCTCAAGGTTTCGCTTACCGCCCCACCCATCGACGGCAAAGCCAACGAAGCCTGCATCGAATTCTTTGCGAAACTTTTGAAGGTGCCGCGATCTTCCGTTACCATTGCCTCCGGCCAGACCAGTCGCACGAAGATCATTCGGATCGCTAAGCTTTCAGCCGAAGAAGTACGCAGGCGGATGGGAGAGTAGCTCCGCCATCTCGGCGTCTTTTACACTGGCGCTACCAGCGAATCGAGTCACCAGGGAGCAGTCATTGAGTTTCTCTGAACGCCTGCAGGAGATTCGTACCGGGTTCGAACGGCCGTTCTGGATCGCCAACATCAGTGAGATCTTTGAGCGCCTCTCTTACTATGGGGCGTTTGCTTCTCTTGCGCTCTACCTTCAGGAAAAGCTGAATTTTTCCGCAGAGCAAACCGGAACGCTGACTGGAATCTTCGGCGGCATGGTGTGGTTTCTGGCCATCTTCGGCGGGGCAGCAGCTGACAGACTAGGCTTCCGTCGCGCTCTTTCGCTGGCCTATCTCATTCTCGCCGCCGCGTATTTTCTGATTGGCTCCATTGGAGCAACCTGGCTCGCTCCGGTGCGCAATACTGTGCCGCTTGAACTGTTTGTCGGATGCATTCTCATCCTACCCGCACTCGGCATTTCTCTCGTGAAACCTTGCGTGGTAGGGACCACGGCGCGCGCTTCGAAGCCGAACGTACGCTCCATCGGATATTCGATTTACTACACTCTGGTTAACATCGGCGGCGCTGCCGGGCCCTATTACGCCTCTTGGGCACATCGTCATCTGGGCGTCGAGAGTGTGTACCGCGTGGCCGCCCTCAGTGTCTTCGCGATGTTCTTTTTCGTGCTGCTGTTCTTTCGCGAACCACGCCAGCCCGGAGACGCTCCTCCCCCTTCGATTGCCACCGTCGCGCGGAATTTTTGCGTGGTCGTAGGCAATTACCGCCTGGTTCTTCCAGTACTTGTGATCGCTTTCCTGCTTCGCATGGGTCTCTGGATTTATCCCCCCTTTCACGTAGTTTGGTGGATTTGGGTGGGGCTGCTCGTATTGGTGCTTTCCGGCATCAGCCGGTTCATGTGGTTCCTTTTGATCTTCACCGGTTACTGGATTGTGTTTTGGCAGCAATACATCAGTTTGCCCGGATACATTCACGGCTATATCCGCCCAACTGCGGATGTTGAAATTATTCTGGTGACTGATGGCTTGACCGTTATCTGTCTCACGCTCGTCGTAAATTTGCTGACCCGAAAAATACCAGCTTTCCAAGCCGTAATTCTGGGAACTCTGATCACCTCAGCTTCGTGGACAATCCTGGCTTTTCACCCGACGATCTGGGGAGCGATTCTGTCGCTGTTCGTCCTTGCGCTGGGAGAAATCACGCAGCAGCCACGCTACTACGAATACATCGCGCTGCTCGCACCCCCAGGGCAGCAGGGTACTTACATGGGCTTTGCGTTCTTGCCGATCGGGATTGGGTCGCTGATCGGCGGTTGGTTCGGCGGGACGCTCATGCATCATTTCGGAGAGGTCACGCACCGGCCCGAGCGGATTTGGTGGAGCGTGACGGTCATCGGCCTGGTTACGACCGCATTGCTTTGGGTGTATGACCGATATTTCAGAGTGGCCGCCATTGCGGCACAATAAACTGTGTATGGCGAAGCCTTCAATCGACCAACCTCCGGCGGCGCAATCCAAGATGAAGGCCGCAGATGTCGCCGCCCAAATCCGCAGGGCGCTAAAAGACGGCGGTTCCGTCGAGCATGCCTCCGACGTGCAGTGGTTCTTCCAAGATGAAATGAAATCTCATGGCTGGTACACGGCGGAGTTGCGCCGCGCCGCCGTTCGTTTTCGGCGGGAGGTGAGAAAAGAACACGGACTCAATTTCCTGATCGACGTTGCCGATCAGCTTTTTTCCGGTTCGGTGCTGGAAGAAAAAGTGGTCGCCGTCTTTTTGCTGGAAAAACTCGAGACCGAGTTTGGCGACCAAGAATTCAAACGATTCGAGTCGTGGCTGGACCGCATCAGCAGTTGGGCCGATCACGATTCGCTCGTGCATTACCTCATTGCTCCGATGGTCGCGTCCAAGTCCGCGCGTCGGAAGATAGTTTTTCGCTGGGCAAAGTCTCCCAAGCGCTGGCACCGGCGAGCAGCATGTGTAGCATTGATTCGCGGTGCCCGGGCGAAACGGTTCTTCCCCGAGATCACAGAGCTCTCCAACTCGCTTCTGGCGGACGAAGATGACATGGTGCGCAAAGGGTTGGGCTGGTTGCTTCGCGAGACGGCGAAGTTTGACCCCAAACGGACGGTTCCATACTTGATGCAAATTCGCGCACGCGCGCCGCGACTGGTTTTGCGCACGGCCTGCGAGACGCCGCAGGAGGACGCCAAGCGAAAAATCCTGGCCTGAGCCTTTCTGCAATCAGAAGTAGCTGAGCCAAGCATCGCTGCGACTCTGCTTCAAAGCGGCAAACCAGCGGCATAGCGGATAAAGAGCCACCACGACGAAAGCCCAGACCAGATAGACGATCGGCAATGAAGATCCCCAACCCGGCGGACGGCTGATGGGAAACTGCTGGATCGTGTTTGATTCGAACATCCAGTGCGCCTGTCCATAGCGCGCATAGCAGACGATAAGAGCGATCAGGTGGATGAGCGGAATGTGCAGCAGGTAATAAAACATCGGCACTTTGCCGAAGAAAAGTGCAGGCCGCAACCAGCGCGGCGTCCCGGCATCGACCGCCCCCAGAAAAAGCAGCGCCGGACCGAGCGTCATCAAAAGGTACAGCAGCGATGGCGGATATTTGTTTGTGTTCAGAAACGAGAGCATCGTAAAAACTGCGGATTTCTGGGTTGACCAAGGAAGCGGGTCACCATAGATGTTGACGCAGCGAAGAACTATAAAAGCCGCGGTCAAGCCGGCTCCCAGACGCAGCAAAAACATCTTCCTGCGAGCCGACTCCCCGCGGAAAATCTGGCCGAGGCCATAGCCTGCTGCCGTAACCCCAACCCAGGGAACGAGAGCATACGCTACGAAGACGACGTGCTCTGGCTGATTCACGATGAAGTTGGGCGAGTGCAGTAGGAACCAAATCCAACGGGAGGATTCCACGGAATCGAACAGATTGTGGGTCGCGATCATCACCACGCCGAACGCCGCGACTGCCCAAGCCGGCAGATAAACCAGAGCCGGTAGCACGATCATCGCCCAGCCCAGCGCCCACAAGACATTCAGAATCGTCACGCGGTAGTCGAAGTTAAACTGCCAACCGAAACAGCGCACCACTACGAGTTCCAGAAAGATCAGCCAGAGCCCACGCGTAAAAAGAAATCGCGACAGCTCACGTTTGGACTTTTTTCGCAGCGAGAGATAGGCTCCCGTGCCGGTGAGCAGAAAGAAAACGGGGGCGCAGAAATGCGTGATCCAGCGCGTGAAAAACAGTGGGATGGTGGTCGTGGCGGGGTCGGTCGGGTTGAAACCGAGATTGCCGAAGAAGTCGCGGGTATGATCGAGCGCCATCAGGATCATGACGACGCCGCGAACCACGTCGATCGATTCGAGGCGCACGCGCCTAGCGGGGACAACCTCGACCGTGGTCTCCATAGGATGCGTAGTGTAACAAGGCTCAAGCCTTGCCAGCGATTGAAGTAGGGCCGTGGTGTTCGATTCGCTCAAAGCCAGCCCATTGTTTACAATAGAGGTTTGCTCATGGACTTGTCTGCCATCCAATCTGCGCTGCGAGAACGTAACATCGACGCGTGGCTGTTTTACGACCACCACCATCGCGACCCGATTGCCTATCGCGTGCTCGGGCTACCGGAGAGCTTGATGGTCACCCGTCGCTGGTTTTATCTGATCCCGGCGCAGGGCGAACCGGTGAAACTGGTCCACAAGATCGAAGCCGGACACCTCGATTCTCTCCCCGGCAGCAAGCGCCAGTATTCCGGATGGCAGGAATTATTCGACACGCTGAAGTCGATGCTCGCTCCCTACCGCGACATCGCCATGCAATACTCACCGAATAATATTGTCTTCACAATTTCCCTGGTCGACGCCGGAACGGTCGAATTGCTGCGCGGCTTGGGCAAGAACGTAGTCAGCGCCGCCGATCTGGTGGCGCAGTTTGAAGCGACGTGGAGCGAGGAGCAGATCAAGACGCACTTTGCCGCGCGCGATAGTGTGGACTCCATCGTGGCAGCGGCATTCAAGGAAATTGGCCAGCGGACGCGCAACGGTGGAACCACCGAGCATCAAATCCAGCAGTGGTTCATGGAGGCTTTTCGCCGCGAGAATCTGCTCACCGACGATCCGCCGATCGTGGCGGTCAACGCCAATGCCGGCAATCCGCACTACGAGCCCCGCGCCGATCATCCCGTGCCGATTCGCGAAGGGGATCTGATTCTGCTCGATGTGTGGGGAAAAAAGAATGCTCCGGGCGCCGTCTACTATGACATCACCTGGATGGGCTTTGTGGGCTTGACTCCAACCGCGCGCATGCGCGAGGTCTTCGAGATTGTGCGCGACGCGCGTGACGCTGGCATCAAGACCGTGACGGAGGCGATTGGCACCGGACGGCCGATTGCGGGGTGGGAAGTGGATCGCGCCACCCGCAACCACATCAAGGAAAAGGGTTACGGCGATTATTTTATTCATCGCACGGGACATTCCATCGGCACGGACGTGCATTCGAATGGAGCGAACATGGACGATCTGGAAATTCACGACGAGCGCCAGCTTCTTCCCAACTCTTGTTTCTCCATCGAGCCCGGCGTTTATCTGCCGGAATTTGGCGTGCGCAGCGAAGTCAACATGCTCGTGCGACCCAAGTCGGCGGAAGTGACCGGTAACATCCAACGCGAGATCGTAATCATCTGATGGCAAATTCCAGCACAACTAAAACAAGAACGGTTGAGCCGGCTCAGCCCACCAGCATGATGGCCGTAATCGCGCCCGCGGTGGGTTGGCTCATTCCAGGAGCGGGGCACCTGATCCAGCGCAGGTGGATTCGAGGCTTACTGCTGCTCGTCTCCATTGCAACTTTGTTCGTGCTTGGGCTGCTGATGCAGGGGCACGTGTACAAGGCCAACGGCGGTGACATTCTGGATATTCTCGGATTCGTCGGCGACCTGGGCGCGGGCGGATTGTACATCGCGACTCTGGCGTTGAACGGCGGTCAGGGGGCAATTGCGTTCGCGATTGCGGACTACGGAACTAAATTTATGATTGTCGCCGGGCTCCTGAATTTCATCGCCGTGGCGGACGCCTACCACATTGCCATGGGGAAGAAACAATGACCCTGCAACTCACTCACTTCAGTGCGGCTTTTGTGTTCGCACTTTTTGCGTCAATCGTCTTCGGAATCACGCACCGCGAAACCACCCGCGACATGATTCGCTACGGCCTGTTTTGTTTCGCGATGTTCCTCGGCGGACTTATTGTGGCGGGCTGGGCGATGTGGTTGGTTCGAAGATAGCAACTCGCTTCTGGCCGCCAGCCTCTTGCTAGGCTGCCCGGGATTTGCTCCAAGACTCATTGATTTCAGCAAGGGTTGGCTGGAAGCTCGTAGCGGTTTACCCCTCCCACACAAAAGCATCGAACACTCTCTTCGATTCAAAATTCAGTCGCCGGTAAAGAGCAACCGCGCGGGCATTCGCCTGGGTGACGGTCAGCGATAGCATGGAAAAGCCGCGCTTCCTCAAGCTACCCACCGTCGCGGCCAGAAGCGACTCGCCAATACCGCGGGAACGGTATTCCGGAAGCACGCACACTTGCGTCACATGGCCCACGTCGCCACGCACGCGCGAACATAGAATCAGCCCAATCAAGTTCTTGGCTTTGCGATCGAAAGCGGCGAATGACGATTCCACATCGAACAGACCGCATCCCGGAAAGCGCACAATATTATTCAGAAAGCGCAGCGATCCGCCGAGCGTGTGATATTGGTCATTGATCTGAGCGTCGACGTGGCCGCGATATGCAGCTGTAATCACCGCAGCGGCGGGCTGGTAATCGGCTTCGCTCCAACGCCGGATCTCAATCTCCGGATGCATGGGGACGGTAACGGGAGAGATTTTCCCTAGCTCGACAACCATAAACAGACGCGGATGCCGCTGGAATCCCTGATCGAGAAACGGCCGAGCGACACTTCCCGATTCGTGGGCCAACAACTGTGCTTCTACGCGGTGAATTCCCGGCGATTGCTGTAGCGTCTCGATCACATGAGTCAGGAGCTTGAGTTCCACCTCGCGAGCATCCGGAAGACGGTTGCCATTGGTCACAAACAGGTCTCCGACCACACCTTTGCTGCCTTCATACACGAAGAAGGTGTAACCGAAGATGCGGCCCCGTTCGATGGCGGCGTAGCCGGGAAGAATTTTTGCATCTACGTAGCGCAGAATCATCTCCGCCGACCCGCTGTAGTCCCACGAGAGCAGGCTGGCCCACAGTCGAGACTCATCGTCAAGCAAGGGGCGCACATCTACGGAGGAAAAATGTCTAAGGTCGAGAATCTCCACGGGACTCCTGCGAACTTCATTCGCGGCGGCAGAACTCCGAGTTTAGTGCGTCCGAGGACGGGAGGCAAACGGGCGGAACACCGGGCGGCAACACACAAACTGCGCGTGCTCCTAAGGGGAATTTACCCGCGCCGACGCGACCCAATAATAGTCCACATGCCGCGGAGCATAGTGGCCAAGATACGACACGCGCCGGCCGGCTACCAGTTTCGCGATCTCCCCCTGCGAATTTTCCGGGGCGACCACCAGATGCTCTTCCCGGGGAACTCTGCCCCAATCGTAGTTGAAAGTTAAATGGTTGCGATAGAAAGTGAGACCGTACTCCAGTTCCCGCGGCACGTGGTAAACCGCTAGCAGCAGGGGACGCGTTTCAACCCTGGCAATTTCATGAGCCAGCGGTCGCGCTGAGAGAGTTTGGTCCAGAGCTCCGGAGCCGAGTTTCAGCACCGCCCCGACCGTGAGCACGACCGGAATCAACGTGACAAATCGCAGCATGCGAAGGCCAGTCTTGCGCACGAGAGTCAGTGCAATTCCGGCACACAGTATAAATGCGATGGCGAGAGCTACCAGGATCGGCTGGCCTCCGGGAAGACGGCGCTCGGTGATTAGGTACGCAATCAGCAACCCCGGAGCAATCGGAGTCGAGGCGACAAGCGCGTGCATGGTCACCAGCCACGTGGGCAATGGCTTCGCCTCGCCTTGTTCCAAATGCTCGCTCAGGTATTCTGCTAATAGCAGCGCGCCCGCCGGAATCGCGGGAAGAATATAGCCGGGAAGCTTCGATTGCGAGATGGAAAAAAATACGACCGGCACCACCAACCAGCAGCACGCGAAAATACCGAGTTGATTCTCGAGCCCGTTTCGCGACGCCACGGGCACTCTTCGCGCAGTCCAACACGTGCTCACCGACTCACTTAACGCCGTGATCGTAAAGACTGTCCACGGAACCAAGGCGAGCGCCGTGACCGGCAGGTAATACCCAAGCGGCTCGGTATGGTGATAAAGATTTTGCGAGAACCGTCCCAGATTGTGCTGCACAATGAATGCACGAAAAAATTCTGGATTGCGCATCTGCACCGCGAAATACCACGGCAGCGCGACGGCGCAGAAAAGAGCAACCCCCGGCAGCCAAAGCGTTCTCATAACCAGATGGAGTTCGCGAACGGCAGCCGCGTAAAATACGATAATCACGAACGCAAGAAACGGCGCCACTGGACCTTTCGCCAGCATTCCCAACGCCATGAAGCAATAAAATGTCGCAAGGTAGATTTTCCTTTCGCTTTCACGCCATGCCCACCAGCCCAGCATGCCTATTGTAAAAGCCGCTGTGAGCGCCAGGTCCATAGAAGCAGCACGAGCGTAGCCTAGAATCCCCGCGCAGGAAGCTGCGATCAGCGAGCCGTCAAGTTCAAAACCGCGGTGGAATCGCCGTAGGAAGAAATACATAGCCAGTACGAGGAGAGTGGCATCGATCGCCGAGGGCAAGCGCGCCGTCCAATCGTTCACGCCGAGGATGCGGTAGGCCACCATGGCTTGCCAGTAGTAAAGTGGAGGTTTTTCCAGCCATGGCTGGCCGCCTAGAACCGGCGTGATCCAGTCGTGACGCTCCAGCATTTCGTGCGCCACCTGGGCATATCGCGGCTCGTCCGCTCCGATCAGCCCGAACTGCCCGAGGCCATAAAAAAACAAGAAGGCGCAGAAGCCCGCAAGTAAAAGCGCGTCCGTGCGTGTTCGATTCGTCATGCGTGCTTGGACTTTCGAAACCGCCAGCGTCGTGGGTGAATTGTTAATGGATTGGTTGCTGATCTCTGATTGAAAAGCGCCGCAGCCGAGAGCTGCTCAATCAACAATCAGAAATCAGCAATCCAGAATCACCGGGAATGAAACGCTCAGTGGTTATTGTACGGAAGGACCGCGATGCAGATGATCCAGGACTTGGCGCACCGCATGGGCCAGCGGCCCGTCGACCGAGCAACCGCTGGCGCAGGGGTGGCCACCACCGCCGAAGCCCTCGGCGACTCGCGCCACATCAACCTTGCCCTTGCTGCGCAGACTGACGCGAAAATGTCCCTCCGGAAGCTCTCGAAACAATGCCGCGATCTCAACTTCTCCGATGGAGAGAACGTAATTCACCAAGCCTTCGCAGTCCTCTTCTTTTGCTCCGCAACGGTCCATCTGCGCCCGCGTCACCCAGGTCCATCCGACGTTGCCCTCGGTGTTGAGGGTGCGCAACGCCTCTCCGAGCAACCTCATTTTGGCTACGGAATGGGCAAAATAAATACTGCGAGCGCAATGCGAAGGATCGGCCCCGGCCAGCACCAGCTCGCGGGCCAACGCGAAGGTATGTTCGTTGGTCCCCTGAAACATGAACGATCCTGTGTCCGTCATGAGCGCAGTGTAGAGGCAAGTTGCAATTTCCGGAGAGAACGGCGCCCCCGCCTCCCGCGCCAGGCGAAACACCATTTCTCCCGTAGCCACGGCATGCGGATCGATCCAGTTCACGTGGGCGAAAGGCCGTCCGCTGACGTGGTGATCGATGCTGATCAGAAAACGGTCTTCCAAACCTTCAAGTCGGGTACGGTGAATGCTGTCACACTCCAGAATAATCGCCGCCTCATAATTGCCGCCAACACGATCGGCCTGCAGCACCTGACCGGCAAACGGCAGAGCACGATAGATTCGCGGCACGCCGTCATGCAGCACCACGTCGGCCTGCTTCCCCATGGCGCGCAAAACCTGGCAGCACGCGAGCGCCGATCCGATCGCGTCGCCATCCGGCCGCGCGTGCGAGGTAAGCACGAAACGGTCGCGTTGCTCGATTTGATGAAGCACGTCCCGTAACATCCGCTAAGCCTTTGCCGCACCCGGTTTTATAAGAGGTTTCATTCTCTTCTTCGCCCGGGCCAACAGTTCTTCCACTCTCGCTTTTTCCCGCTCCGAGCGGTCCAGACGAAAGTACAGTTCTGGCGCGCGTCTGAGCCGCAAGCGCTCCACCAATTCATGTCTGATATATTCTTTGGCGGCGAGCAGGCCCTCAAGACTTCGCTCCGCCTCCTGGTCGTCGCCATCCACATCCACCAGAACCTGCGCCGACCGGCCATCGTCGGCCACATGCACCGCAGTCACACCCACCAGGCCGATGCGCGGATCCGCCAGTTCACCTTCCACCAAGGTTTCGATTTCCTCCCGCAAGGCTTCGCCCAGGCGCCCGCGATGGTATTTGAGCCCGCGCTTCTCCACCGTTCACCCCTAAGTAAAACGCAAGAGAATATCAGAAAATAGACCGTAGGTGTTGGCCTTCTCGTGCTATTGTCGCGCACAATCGTGGCCCCCCGTTAAGTACAGAGGTAACAATGTGATGGCGGCAGTGGGGGTGGCCAGCGACGGTGCCCCGCAACAATACGGGTCGAGTTGGTCCAGTTCGTCACCGACCAGTTTCGTATGCAGCCGCGGGTTGAGGAGTTCAATCTATCGATATTCCACGAACGAGTCCGCAATGTCCGCGCCATGGTTGTTGGCGATGCGTGTGGCCTGCCGCTCCACATTCTTCATCAGTCCATCGAGATAAGCGCGCGAGTCGGAGACGCTGACCACCCCAATGGTGGCACGATTCCACAGGCCGCTGGCATCGAGTTCGGCGACAGAAACGTTGAAACTGGCGCGCAGACGGTCTTTCAGGCTGCGCAGCACCTGGCGTTTGTCCTTGAGCGATTGCGCCGCTTCGATGTGAAGCTCGAGGGTGAGAAAGGCGATCATGCAGTGGTCAGTGGCTAGTGATCAGTGGCCAGTGAAACCATGATCACGATAGCCAGGGATTCAACTGGCCACTAACGAACCACTGACCACTGGTCACCCTTCTTAAGCAATTGCTTCCGCGGCAATGCGCTCGGTAGCGAAAGCTTCAATCGTATCGCCGACTTTGATGTCGCCGTAGTTCGATATCGAAATGCCGCACTCCATGCCGTTCGTGACTTGGCTGGCATCGTCTTTGAATCGCCGCAGCGATCCAACCTTGCCCTTGAACACCTGCACATTGTCGCGGAGCAAACGAACTTCGGAATCGCGCTTGATCAACCCGTCGTTCACCCTGCAACCAGCCACCGTCCCAACCTTGGGGATGCGGAAAACGTTCAGCACCTCGGCGCGGCCCTGATACGTTTCTTTGATGGTGGGCTCGAGCAGACCGGTCATCGCGCGCTTGATCTCGTCCTGCAGTTCGTAAATGATCGAGTGCAGGCGGATGTCCACTTTTTCCTGCTCGGCAATTTCCTGCGCCTTGCGTTCCGGCCGAACGTTGAACCCAATGATGATCGCATTCGATGCCGAAGCCAGGAGAACGTCGGTCTCCGTGATCGCTCCTACCCCCGAACGTAGAAGCTTGAGGCGAACTTTGTCGTTTGAAAGTCTCGTGAGCAAGTCGGTGATCACTTCCACCGAGCCTTGCACGTCGCCCTTGAGAATGACGTTCAGTTCCTTTGTGCCCGCAGCCTTGATCTGCTCCGCCAGTCCTTCCAGCGATACGCGGGAACTCTTGGCCAGTGCGGCCTCGCGCGATTTTTGTTCGCGGTATTCGGAGATGCCGCGAGCCTTATCGCGATCGGCTACCACCACGAACTGATCGCCGGCCTGAGGCAGCGCTTCCATTCCGATAATTTCCACCGGCGTGGAGGGGGGAGCGGTCTTCAACTGAGCTCCGCGATCATCGAACATGGCGCGCACTTTGCCATACACGTTGCCGACAACAAAATTATCGCCGGCGTTCAACGTTCCGTTCTGCACGAGCACGGTGGCTACCGGACCGCGTCCGCGATCCAGCTTTGCTTCCAACACCACTCCCGTCGCCGCGCGCTCCGGAGTTGCTTTCAGTTCGCCGAGGTCGGCTACCAGGCAAATCATCTCCATCAGCAGATTCAAATTCGTTTTCTTCTTCGCCGAAACATCCACAAACACGGTCTTGCCGCCCCACTCTTCCGGCATCAGGCCGCGGTCGGCAAGCTGCTTCTTCACCCGGTCGGGCAACGCATCCGGCTTGTCGATCTTGTTCACCGCTACGATGATCGGGACCTCTGCGGCGTGGGCGTGGTCGATGGCTTCCAACGTTTGCGGCATGACGCCATCGTCGGCGGCGACAACCAGCACCACAATGTCGGTGGCTTTCGCGCCACGGGAGCGCATACGCGTGAAAGCCTCGTGACCCGGCGTATCGAGAAACACGATTTCGCGGCCGAACGCCGGCGATTCCTTGTCACTGATCCGCACTTTGTAGGCGCCAATATGCTGCGTGATACCTCCGGCTTCGCCTTCCGCCACATTGGTCAGACGAATCGAGTCCAGCAGCGTGGTCTTGCCGTGATCGACGTGGCCCATGATCGTCACGACAGGTGGACGAATCCCGGTTTCAGGAGCCGACTCCTCGCCTGCGGCAGCCGCATCCACCTCTTTGGCGGTCTGCTCTTCAAACGTGATCACATTTGTATCCGCGCCGAAGAAGCGCGCCATCTCGCTCGCCAGTTCCGCGTCAAGCGTCTGGTTGATCGTGGCGAATACGCCTTTCGACAACAGACGGGAAATCAAATCCTTGGCGCGGATGTCCAATTTTTCCGCCAGATCCTTTACGCTGATGCCTTCTGTGATCGTGATGCTGCGCGTGATCGGCTGGGGCTCATTCGACACCACCATGCGCGGCGGCGGAGTGTAGCCCTTCATCGGGCCTTCTTTCACCCCGCGCGGAACATAGCGCTGACCGGGACGCCGCGCCGGCCCGCCCGGACGGCTGCCAGGCCGCGTTGTTCCCGGAGGCGGAAGCGCGGGCCCAACGCCCAAAGGACGAGCACCCGCAGGCGCCTGCCGGGTGGGATGCATAGGACGACGCTCGCCCGGACGAAGCGGCGGTCTCGGCGGACCTCCACCCGGCCCCTGCGCGGGTGGACGTCGCTGGAAAATTGGCTGGCCGGGCACTGGACGTCCCGGAGCGGCGCGCATCGCACCACCAATCGGAACTCCAGGCTGCACGGAGGGCGGAGGCGCCGACGGCCGCACGGGCGCTTTGTAAACGGGCCGCGGCCCGGTTTGTGGAACGATCATGCGCGGGGCCGGCGTTTGCGGCGCGGCTGGCTTCGCCGGAGTCGAAACCGCCGGCGGAGCGCTCGCAGAAATCGCCGCCGGCGCTGGCGCAGAAGTAGGTGGTACTACGGGCGGTGCCGCCGGACGCACGGGAGGAGGCGCCGACGTTATCGCGGGCGAAGTCGCAGACGGTGCCGATGCAACTGGAGGCGCTGCCAGTCGCGAAGTCGTAACAGGAGCTGGCGGGGCTGCGCTCACGCCGGCCGGCGAAGGCTCCGTCGCCGGTTTCACAACCGGAGGGGCAACGGGCTTGGCCCGGCTTACTGCGGCTGGAGGTGCCGCTGCTGGTTTCTCTGCAGGAGGCCGCACCCCCGGCCCGTGTGTCACGGGCGACACTGGACGCGGAGGAGACGGCGGAACAACCGTTTCCTTCTGCTGCGTAATCGCCTTCAGCACATCTCCGGGACGCGAGATGTGCGACAAATCAATCTTGGTTTTGATTTCTTCCTCGCCACGGATTGGGCGAGAACCTGATTTTCCGGACGACGAAGAACCCTCTGCGGCGGAACGGATGTACACACGTACCTTCTCCGCCTCGTGCTCCTCCAGTGAACTGGAATGCGTCTTCTTCTCGGTCACCCCGACCAGCGGTAGAGTATCCAGAATAGCTCTGCTCTTTACTTCCAGTTCCCTGGCAAGATCGTTAATTCGAACCTTACTCATCCGGCCTTTCGCTTCTCCGTGCTGTAGTTAGGTCTTCATTGCGACCTCACGGAGTCAATTTCTTCACTCCCACGCCGTCGAATGCATGCCAACGCGTCATGGTTATTCTCTGGTTTCGGGAGCGGATTCCGCTTCCGTCGCAGGCTGCTCACCGGAACTTTCCGCCTGCGTCTCGTTCTCGTCCGGTGCCGGTGTCGGTGCCAGCGCCTGCGCTTCGCCCTCGGCTTCCACAGAAGCTTCGCTGGCGGTTTCTTCTTGCGTCCCCGCCGTTTCTCGAGGAACTGCCTCGCTTACCTCGGAAGCTTGTGTCGCCGCTTCATCTTCTACCGTTGCTTCACCCTCCGCTGCGGTATCCGGCTCCAGGCTGGCAAAGTAATTATTCACTGCCAGACTGATTTTTTCCACCGTCTTCGGCCCTATCCCCTCAATCGCCTCGAGCTGCTCCGGAGTCATATCGGCCAGCGCTTCGACGGTGCTCACCCCCGCGGCATTCAGCTTCTCGACCAGCCCATCTCCCAGGCCCGGCACGCTCTCCAGCGGGGTTGCCGTTTGCGGCACCATCGCCGACATCTGCTGCTCCACTTCCTGGCGCTTTTCTTCTTCGCTCTTGATGTCGATCTTCCAGCCCAGCAACTTCGCCGCGAGACGAACGTTCTGACCCTTCTTGCCGATAGCAAGCGAGAGCTGGCTGTCATCTACCACCACTTCCAGATGCTTGCCGCCAGAATCAACCACCGTGACTTTGCTGACCTTTGCCGGCTGCAAAGCCTTTTCGGCGAAGGTCACCGCATCTTCGTGATACTCAATGATGTCAATCTTCTCTCCGTGCAGTTCGCGGATGATCGATTGCACCCGCATCCCCTTCATCCCCACGCAGGCGCCCACGGCATCCACGTCTTTGTCTTTGGACATGACGGCGATTTTCGTGCGCTCACCCGCTTCGCGCGCAATCGCGCGGATCACTACCGTGCCGTCATAAATCTCAGGCACCTCGGTCTGGAACAAATGCTGCACCAGATCCGGCACCGCGCGCGACACCACCACACCCGGGCCTTTGGAAGCCCTCTCCACTCGCGCGATCACTACACGGACCCGCTCGCCGATCGCGAACGATTCCAGGCGCGACTGCTCCTTGCGCGGCATGCGCGCTTCCGCCTTGCCGATGTCGAAGATCACATCCGGACCTTCCACTCGCTTCACCGTCGCATTCACCACTTCGCCCACGCGCCCGATGTACTCGTTGTAGACCGTATCGCGTTCCGCTTCGCGCACCTTCTGGAAGATCACCTGCTTCGCCAGTTGCGCCGCAATGCGTCCCAGGATCCCTTCGGTGACCTTCGGAATCCGCAACTCGCCACCGACTTCCAGGTTCGGATTAGACTTCCGCGCGTCATCCAGCGTGATCTGCAGCTGCGGATCTTCCACCTGCTCCGGCGTTTCTACCACGGTCTTTACCGCATAGGCGTTGATCTTGCCCGTTTCCTTGTCCAATTCCGCGCGCAAGTTTTCCTGCGTCTTATAGTATTTGCGCGTCGCCATCACAATGGCATCTTCCACCGCAGTCACCACGATCTGCGGATCAATCCCCTTTTCGCGGCTCAACGCGTCAATCGTGTTGTAGAGCTCACTCGCCATAAAATATTCCGCTATGAATCGAACCGCACTACAGGTCTCAGGTCGCGTGTCCCAAGGTATGACTCAGCCCTAACACCCAAGACCCGCCTTTAGATTTCCGGCACCAGATTCGCCTTCTCCACATTGGCGAATTCGATTCCGATCTTCTGCCCCTGCTCAGCCGCCGCACTCATCTTCTTCCGCGACTTCTTACTCGCAGCAGTCATGTCGAGAGTCAAGCGGCCGTCTTGAAAACTTTCCAGCCGTCCTTCAAAGTGCCGGTTATGGTTCAGCGGCTGCCTCGTGGTCAGCTTCACTCGACTGCCAACGAATCGCTCAAACTCAGAAGGCTTCGTCAACTTCCGATCCAACCCCGGTGACGAGACTTCCAGCGTATAGCTGTCTGGCACCGCATCCTCGACGTCCAGGATGGTGCCGAATTCCCGGCTGAAGTTAACGCAATCTCCGTGCGTCACTCCCGCCAGCGGATCGCTTCCGGCCACGCCAGGCTTGTCCAAAAACACGCGCAGCATGCGCGCTCTGCCGCTCCCGCGAAACTCAATTTCGACCAATTCCAGCCCGCTGGAGGCCGCTACCCGCTCCGCTATCTCTCGTACGCGATCAAGCTCAAGTGCCATGCAACCAATAACTTGCGTCTTCGATGATATGGTCAAGTCCTCGGCAACGAAAAAGTGGGCTTGCGCCCACTGGTGTGCTTCGCCAAATGCCGGTACTACACAACAGTTCTCAGTGTTCTAATATACGCTCCCCCGGGGGGAAAAGACAAACGGCGGAAGTGAATGCGATAAGCGACAATAATCTCGGAATCTGCCTTTCTCACGCAGAATTTTTGTTACCCCGGGCAGCAGTAGAACCAGTTCATCGGTCCTTGCTGGAACCAACCTTGCCCGGCCCGAGCAGCGCCCGTCCCGGAAACACATCTGGAACAAGCTTCCCTTCGTCGACCACCACAGTTCCTTCCACCATCAAATAGCGTACGCCTACACTCGGCTCCATCGGCTTCTCGAAGGTCGACCGGTCCGTGATTGTGTTTGCATCAAAAACCACAATGTCAGCGTCTGCGCCCTCCTGCAATCTACCCTTGTGTCGCGCCTCAGGCGTCGACCGCTGCAACATCTCAGCGGGCATGAAACTCATCTTGCGCAGAGCGTCCATCAAGGTGATGGTGCTCTTCTCGCGTACATATTGTGCCAGCACGCGCGAATAAGTTCCGGCGTTGCGCGGATGGCCTTCGGCGCCGTCACTGGCGATCATCACCAGAGGATGAGGAATCACCTTATCCACGATCTCCTGAGTGTTGGCAAAAATCAGCACCCAGCGCGTCGTGCTCGAATTATGCAGCTCCTCAAAACGCTCCTTGGTGAGATGTTCGCCAGTATCGGGAAGCACGAGATCGCCATAATCGATTCCAAGTTTTTCGCGCCAGCCCGGATTGAACAGAGCCGAGTTGATGCCAGTCATGCCCGCGATGTAGGGATACGCTTCGGTCGTCACATCCAGGCCGCGCGCGCGCGCGCCCTCCACCATGGTCAGACATTCCAGCGAATCGCGCAAACAGGTGCTATTGATGTGAACGATATGTAACGAAGCGCCTGTGATCGCGGCCGCTCCGATCACCTCACTCACCGCTTCGATCGCAGAGCCCGGTTCCACGCGCCCCGCGCTGCGCATGTGAGTGTAGACTGGCAGTCTTCTCTCCGCGGCGAGACGGAACATGTCAATCACCTCCAGCCGCGTCGCGCCAGGCGTGTATTGAATTCCCATCCCAATGGCCAAGCCACCGGCATCAAGCTCCGCCCGCAGACGCTGCCGGATCGCCTCGATCTGTTCGGGCGTGGCGGCGCGGTCCGTCGCAGCTCCGCTCTGCGGCAGGATGGTCCCGGCCGGCAACGGAGCACCGAATACCTGAGCCCGCGCCGCAACCTGGCTGGCCGAAGTGCCGTAGTGAATCAGCGAATGACCGTCTTTGGATTTCAAAAACTGCGCCACGTCGGGCACTCCGATTTCCAGCTCCAGCGCCGTAGTGACTCCATCGAGCGCCTTAACCCGCTGGCTCGCCAAGTCCTGCCCATGCTGGTGAAGATCAATAAACCCGGGAGCGACCACCAGTCCTCCAGCGCGAGCCACGCGCCGTCCGCTCATCGCCTCCGACGAGATGCGGACAATCTTCCCGTCTTGAATGCCCACATTGCGTACCGCATCCAGGCCCGTCTCCGGATCCATGACTCTTCCACCCTCAATCACCAAGTCGTATTGCTGTGCCGCTGCGGGGATGGTTGAGAAAACAAGGAGACAGAAATAACAAATCAGTCTGCGCATAGTTGTCCGGTCAAGAATAGCGATCATATCAAGCCTTTTGATTGCCCGGGCGCCAAAGCCACGATTTGCCTGAATCGCCACGTCCTCTCTAGAATGGAGGTTCAAGCGAGGCTGGGAGAATTCCCGATAATCTATGATTCATTTTCCAGTACCCGAAGCTCTCACCTTCGACGACATTCTTCTTCTACCCGCACGCTCCGATGTAATTCCGACGACCGCTAACACTCAGACGCAGCTCACTCGTAACATCCGCCTGAACATTCCCATCGTCAGTTCCGCCATGGACACAGTCACCGAATCGCACATGGCCATTGCGCTGGCGCAGCAGGGCGGGCTGGGCATCATTCATCGTAATCTCACCATCGAGCAGCAAGCCAATGAAGTCGACAAAGTGAAGCGTTCGGAAAGCGGCATGATCGTTGACCCGGTGACCATGTCGCCTACCGACAAGGTGAGCGACGCGCTCGAAGTGATGCGCAAGTACAAAATTTCCGGCGTGCCCATCACCGAGCATGGACGTCTGGTCGGCATTCTTACCAACCGCGACCTCCGTTTCGAGACCCGCTTCGACATCCCCATCGATCGCGTAATGACCAAGAAAAATCTCATCACCGTGCCGGTTGGCACCACTCTTGAAGATGCCGAAGAAATTCTCCATGAGCATCGCGTCGAAAAACTTCTCGTCGTCGACGACAAATACAACCTTAAGGGATTGATCACAGTAAAAGATATTCAGAAAAAACTGAAATATCCTAACGCCGCCAAAGATTCTCAGGGACGCCTGCGCGTAGGCGCGGCGATCGGCGCCACCGGTGATTTTCTCGAGCGCGCACAGGAACTGGCGGAGGCCAAAGTGGACGTAATCGCCATCGACAGCGCCCACGGCCACTCCAGCAGAGTTCTCGACGCGGTGAAACTGGTGAAATCCAAGCTGCCTGACGTGGAATTGCTAGCCGGCAACGTGGCCACGTTCGACGGTGCTTGCGAACTGGCGCGGGCCGGAGCCGACGGCATCAAGGTGGGGATCGGTCCTGGGTCCATTTGTACCACCCGCGTGGTCACCGGCGCCGGAGTGCCGCAGATCACAGCGATCGCGGAAGCCTTCCGCGCCACCAAAGATGCCGGCGTGCCCATCATTGCGGACGGCGGCATCAAATACTCCGGCGACATCACCAAGGCGCTGGCAGCCGGCGCGAGTGCCGTGATGATCGGCTCACTTTTCGCCGGCACCGATGAAAGTCCGGGCGAGTTGATTCTGTATCAAGGTCGTTCCTTCAAGTCCTATCGCGGCATGGGATCGATCGGCGCCATGGCACAAGGTTCCAGCGAACGTTATTTTCAGAACATGGAAGGTGATTCGTCTGCGGCAGTGTCAGCGAACGATGGGGAATCCAACCGCCTGGGCAAACTTGTTCCGGAAGGTATCGAGGGACGCGTGCCCTATCGCGGTTCGGTCGCCATGATCGTCTATCAGATGGTGGGCGGATTGAAATCAGGCATGGGATATTGCGGTTGCGCCACCATCGCTGAACTCCTTCAGAAAACGCGCTTCGTGCGCATCAGCGGCGCTGGACTCCGCGAGAGTCACGTGCACGATGTCATGATCACCCGCGAGGCTCCTAACTATGCCATCGAGTAGCGCGCGCGTTTGAACTCGCACCGTCACAATCTCCTGAAGGCATGGATCGCCGAGATTCTATGGCTCGTCGTCATTGCTGTTGAATCCACGGCCATGCTCTCTTCCAGCAACACCAGCCGGATTCTTTATCCCCTGTTGCATTACCTGTTCGGGCTGGATTGGATGCACTTTGAGCACTGGCATTTTTACATTCGCAAAGGCGGACACGTTGTCGGTTATGGCATCCTGAGCATCCTGGCATTTCGGGCATGGCGGGAAACCTTCCCGGCGCGGGGAAACCCGCTGTGGTCCATACGATGGGCCAGCATTGCAGTATTGATGACCGCTTTCGTCGCCAGCCTTGACGAATGGCACCAGAGCTTCATCCCATCCCGCACAGGCACGCCCCGAGATGTCGCTCTCGATACGTGCGCTGGCATTGCAGCTCAGTTGCTGGTGTTGTTATGGCTGCAGAGTTTTGGGAAGGACACGGCTTCGAGCCGTAGCGCTTAAACCCAATAATTAAGCGTTAGCCGCTGAGGAGAGCTTTACTTTCTCCCCGGGTACATTGCAACCATGCTGCGGCCAACAGCGCCAGGACCGCCGAGACGTAAAACGGAATCGCCGCTCCGTAGTGCTTCCACAATTCGCCGGTTATCAAGCTCGCCGCGAGCGTTGCGCCGCTGGTCACGAAAAAATAAATGCCGAGCGCCCGGCCACGCACCGGCACGCCGACGGTCTCCACCACCAGAGCTTTCAGCACGGGCTGCGTCAGCGCATAGTAAAACCCGTATACGGCCATCGCAGTCCAGATCGCCAACGTAGAGGGCGCACGCCCAAAAATGAAATAGACCGCGGCAAAGATCACGTAGCCGACGGAGGCTACGAGTCGACGTGAAACTTGATCGCTGAACCGACCGGCGGGCCAGGAGGCGAGTGTGTATGTGATGTTGAAGACCAACCCAAGCAGTGGCGCAAGCGCCACGCGGATCCCGACGTTCTGCGCCCGCAGAACCAGAAACATATCACTTGAGTTGCCGAGAGAGAAAAGAGTCACGGCAACGAGAACCAAGTAGAAGCTCGCAGGAAGCTTTATGCTTTGATCTTCCCGCCTTGCTTTGGCGGAAGGCGAAGCAGATGTCCGCTTCTTGATGGCGCCTGATCCTTCGGCATTCGCACGATCTGAATCTTGGTGTCGGCGTTTGGTCTCGTGAATCCCGAGCAGTGCAACCAGCACGCACAGTGCTCCGGGGATCGCAGCCGCCCAGAAAACGCTGCGCATTCCGAAACGTGAAAGCAGGGCGAGCGCAGCCAGCGGGCCAGCGATGGCCCCGGCAGAATCCATCGATTGAATCAATCCGTAGGCCGATCCCAGCCGATTCTTCGGTACCGACTCCGCGACCATCACGTCACGGGGCGCTCCGCGCACTCCTTTGGCCAAGCGGTCGGTGAAGCGAATCAGTAAAATTTGCGGCCATGCCGTAACGATCGCCAGCAGCGGCTTCACTGCATTCGCGACAGCGTATCCAGCTACGACAACCGGCTTGCGGCGGTTCATGTGGTCGGTAAGATATCCGGAGAACAACTTGGCGAACGATGCCACGCTTTCTGCAATGCCCTCAATCAATCCCAACTGTGCCGGACCCGCGCCCAGCGTCGCCAGAAACGCCGGCAACACCCAGTACGCCATTTCCGTGGCGGTGTCGTTCAGAAACGAAGTGAGGCCGAAGGCATAGATATTACGGGAAGCGGAGGGCTCACCCTCGGCGGGGCGTTCGGGCATGCTTAACTTTTACCACGGAGACACGCAGACACGCAGACCGGCAAGAAAGTCAAGGAATCTGAGAAACGGATTGCGTGCATCGCGCCGCTACGCTGAGAACTGAGGACCGCTTCTCAGTACATCGCGTCGTACTTCGTCACCACCCAGTGCCCGTCTTTATTCTCCGTGGTGACGGTGAAAAGCTCCTGATACGTCCCCGGCTGGCCATTGCCGTAACGGCGCTTGCCGCGGTAGTGCAGGATGGTCAAGGGCGGCGCGCTCTCCCACTCCGCCAGTTCCCAGGAAAGCAATGGGTGCTGCGCTTCGGAGTCGCAGATGAAGTGAGCATATTTCTTGCGGTAGTCGTGCTCCCACTGAGAGAGCAGCTGGTCGCAATGGCCCTCGCGTAGCTCATGCAGAAATTTGTTGGCGCGGTGCTCGATGGTGCGATCGCGGAGCGGATTCATCCGGATACTGACGGGCAGACCGCTAAGCGGATCGTGATCCTCGGAACGCGCCAGCACCGGTCCCTGATTGCTGAGCCACCCAATGTAGCCAAGGAAACCGAAGACCAGCAACGCGCCAGCGCCGACAGCAATGCCGATCTGTGTGCGGGTAAAACCCATTGTGAGAGAAAGTTTATAGGGATGGCAACTTCCCGCAAGATTACCGCCGGCAGACGCGAGCGGACATGTACCGCCGCGCGTAAAGACCACGCTGCAAAAAGAAAGGCGCGGTCCAGGACCGCGCGCTAACGACGGGGAGGAGCAGTGTTATTTCTCTGTTTCCTTCTCTTCCTTGATCGGCTCGACGCCGCCATCGTGAGCAGCCTGCGCCTCGGCGTCTTCCATCGCCTTCCTGGTTTCGGCAGCCTTCTTGGTCCGGGCTTCGGCGCGCTTCTCGCGCTTTTCGTCCAGCACCTTTTCGCTACCGAGCAATTCCAGGAACGCTTTGTCCGCGCCATCACCCTTGTTCCATCCGGTGCGGACGATGCGCAGGTATCCGCCGTTGCGATCACCGAAGCGGGGACCGATGGTGTCAAACAACTTCACCACCGCAGCATCGGTCATGAGATAGGCCGCAGCCAGACGTCGAGCCGCAAGGTCGCCGCGCTTGCCAAGGGTGATCATCTTCTCGACCAGCGGGCGCGCCGCCTTCGCCTTGGGAACGGTCGTTTCGACGCGCTCCTCGACGATCACCGACGTGACCAGGTTCCGAAGCAGGGAGCGCCGGTGCGATGTGTTCCGTCCAAGTTTGTATCCTGCTACTTTGTGACGCATGGTGAACCTCGGTGGTCAGTGGCCAGTGGCCGGTGGCCAGCATCTTGATATTGAAGTCAGCGGCTAGCTGGTCCTCGTTTGTTTTCCCGACCACGGACCGCTAGCCACTGACCACTCGTTTCCTACAGCTGGTCGTCCGGTCCGTAGGCCGAAGCCGGCAGAACCATATTCGAAGTTGGCCCGGGCACGGCATTCCCGTGCTCGTCGATCTTCATGCCGAGGCTCAGCCCCATCGTGGAGAGAATTTCCTTGATTTCGTTCAGCGACTTTCGACCGAAATTCTTGGTCTTGAGCATCTCGGACTCAGTCTTCTGCACCAGTTCGCCGATGGTCTGAATGTTCGCGTTCTTGAGACAGTTATAGCTTCGCACGGAAAGCTCAAGCTCCTCGACGGAACGGTTCAGATTCTCGTTGTGAATTTCGGGCTTCCGATCGTCCGACGAAGAAGTGCCGGTTTCGATCTCTTCCTCGAAGTTGATGAAGATGTTCATGTGGTCCTTCATCAACTTCGCAGCCAGGCCGATGGAATCGGCAGGCGTGATCGAACCGTTGGTCCAAACCTCCAGAGTCAGTTTGTCGTAATCGGTGATCTGGCCAAGACGCGCGGCCTCCACCGTGTAGTTGCATTTCCGCACCGGGGAGTGCACGGAATCGATGGGAATGAATCCGATGCCGAGATCCTCGTCGAAATTCTTGTCGGCGGAAGTGTAGCCGCGACCGCGCTTCAGCCGCATTTCCATATCGAGCTTGCCGCCTTCGCTCACGGTGGCAATGTAAACGTCCTTGTCGAGCACTTCGACATCGCCGTCGGCCTCAATCATGCCGCTGGTGACTACGCCCGGCTGATCAGCACGAAGATAAATCGCCTTCGGCGCATCCCCGCTGAGCTTGAAGGGAACCTGTTTCAGGTTGAGGATGATGTCGGTGGCATCTTCCACCACGCCGGGGATGGACTGGAATTCGTGAAGCACGCCTTCCATCTTGACGGCGGTAACGGCCGCCCCTTCAATCGAGCTGAGCAGCACGCGCCGCAGAGCGTTGCCCACGGTAGTGCCAAAGCCGCGCTCAAACGGCTGTGCCCAGAAAATTCCGTACTTGTCGGTGAGGGTGGAAGTGTCAACTGCAAGACGTTTTGGTTTTTGAAAACCTCTCCAAAGCATTGCTTTCTCCTTCGGCCGTTTGGCTCAGTTCTGGCTCCCTGAATCGGTCCATGTTTCGCAAAACCGGTTGCGAAAGCTGGATTCAGGTCAAGCGCCAGGACAGGCTGATCTGGCTCGAAAATGTGGACCGAGAAACAAAATTCGAACGACGCGCGCAAGATTCTTCGCTGCGCCCAGGATGACGCCCGCGAGGCTCAGACGCCTCGCGAAACTGCGTCATTTACTGTAAAGTTCCACGATCAACTGCTCATTGACCGGTAACTGAATATCTTCACGCTTAGGCAACGAGAGCACCCGCGCTGTGTAATTATCGCGATTCACTTCCAGCCAGTTGGGCAGAGTACCGTGGCTGGCAAATTCCTTTGCCAGTTCCAGGACCGCGAGCTTCTTGCTGTTCTCACGGATGGAAATTTCCTCGCCCGCACTCACTTCGTACGAAGGAATATTGACCTTGCGATGGTTGACGGCAACATGTCCGTGCCGCACCAACTGCCGCGCCTGTCGTCGCGACTGCGCGAATCCCAGACGGAAAACCACGTTATCCAGACGCCGCTCGAGTTGCTGCAGAAGCAGTTCGCCGGTCACGCCCCGGGTGCGTGCAGCCTTCTCGAAATAATTGCGGAACTGGCCTTCGAGCGTGAAGTAGATGCGCTTGGCTTTCTGCTTCTCGCGCAGCTGCAGGCCGTAGCCAACAATCTTGGCCTTGCGGTCTTTCCCATGTTGCCCGGGAGCGAAGTTGCGCTTCTCGATGGGACACTTATCACTAAAACACTTTGCGCCTTTGAGGAACAGCTTCATGCCCTCGCGGCGACATAGACGGCAAACTGCATCGGTATAACGGGCCAAGTTATTCTCCTTTGGATGACCGGTTTACGGGTTTGGCTTCACCCTTCGTCCCGGACGACAATCAGTGGCCAGTGATCGGGGATCGGGGATCGGTGGCCAGTAAAATCCCCGCCTTGCCTTTACGGGTCACTGACCGCTGGCCACTGACCACCTGTTCCTAGACTCTGCGTCTTTTCGGCGGACGGCATCCGTTGTGCGGAATCGGCGTCACGTCGCGAATCGAGCGGACTTCAATACCGGACGAGGCCAGAGCGCGCACTGCTGATTCGCGGCCTGAACCGGGGCCGCTGACGCGAACGTCCACACTGCGCACACCGTGATCCCGAGCCATGTTGGCCGCGTTCGATGCCGCCTGCTGCGCGGCGAATGGAGTCCCTTTGCGCGATCCGCGGAAGCCCAGCGATCCCGAACTCTTCCACGACAGCACGTTTCCGTTCATGTCGGTAATGGTCACGATCGTGTTGTTGAAAGAAGCCTGCACGTAGCACAGTCCGTGCGGAACATGCTTGCGCTCCTTCTTCTTGAAGGTTTTCTTTTTGCCTTTTTTGTCGGTTGCGGCTGCGCCGCCCGCTGCTGCTGGTTTTGCCATAATTAGTGTCCCGTGGTCAGTGGCCAGTCGATCAGGAGCTCTGCTGGCCCCGGATCACTGCACCCTGAACACTGCTCTTATGTTTTCGACGTCGCCTTCTTCTTGGTCGATACCGTCCCCTTACGCGGACCTTTGCGGGTGCGCGCGTTGGTGTGCGTACGCTGTCCGCGGACCGGCAAGTTGCGGCGGTGCCGGAATCCGCGATAGGATCCGATTTCGATGAGCCGCTTAATGTTCATCGAAACCTCCTTGCGCAGATCGCCCTCCACCATCCCTTGCGCTTCAATCACGGTCCGGATGCGGTTGACCTCTTCTTCACTGAGGTCCTGGACCTTCTTCATGGGGTCCACTTTGGCCTCATCAAGAATCGCTCCGGCACGCGGATGTCCGATGCCGTAAATGTAAGTCAGCGCGATATTGATGTGCTTCTGGCGCGGTAGGTCAACGCCTGCGATACGTGCCATAGTTAGTCCTTCACTCCGGCGCCGGGCCGATTATCCCTGGCGCTGTTTATGTTTCGTGTTGACGCAGATCACCCGCACCACACCCTTGCGATGAATCACCTTGCACTTGTCGCAGATTTTCTTAACCGATGCTCGTACTTTCATAAACCAGCCCTCAGCTGGTCAGCTTTCAGCCGCCAGCAAATCCCCAAAAAGGCAACCATTCATTTATAACGATAAACAATCCGTCCGCGATTCAGGTCGTACGGCGAAAGCTCCACCGCAACCTTGTCGCCCGGCAGGATGCGAATAAAATTCTTGCGCATCTTGCCAGACACGTGCGCCAGCACTTGATGCTTGTTCTCCAGTTCTACTTTGAACATGGCATTGGGCAGCGGTTCCAGAACCACGGCCATCACTTCAATCGCGTCCTCTTTACTCATCGACTCCTTAGATTCCTCCGAGCGAGAGATCCTTCGCTCCGCTCAGGATTCCGTCGAGCGAACTCCCGTTTCGCTCACGCCCGCTCGACGCCTCAACTTCAATCGCGTCCTGCTTACTGATGAGCTCCGGGCTTCTACGCTTCCAGCCACCCTGCCTCGCCCCGGCTCGAAGCTAGCAGCCAGCAGCTAGAAGCCTTACTTCGTCAAAATCACCGGCCCGCCTTTCGTCACCGCTACACAGTGTTCGAAGTGCGCGCTGAAACTCCCATCCGCCGTAACCGCCGTCCACTTGTCGCCCAGCACGCGGGCTTCCGGCTTCCCAAAATTCACCATCGGCTCGATGGCGATCACCATGCCCTCGCGCAGCTTCGCACCGTGACCACGCGCGCCGTAGTTCGGCACCTGTGGCTCTTCGTGCAAGTGCGTGCCAATGCCATGCCCTACAAACTCGCGCACCACACTGAATCCGGCAGCTTCCACATGCTCCTGCACAGCCGCTCCCACATCGCCCACCGAATTGCCGATTCGCGCCTGCTCAATGCCGCGATAAAGCGACTCCTCAGTCACCGTCAACAGCTTGCGCACCTCCGGCTTCACCGTGTCGCTAACCGGCACCGTAATCGCAGCGTCTCCATAATAACCATCCAACACGACTCCGCAGTCGATCGAAACAATGTCGCCTTCCTTGAGCATCCGCTTTTCTGAAGGGATGCCATGGACAATCTCCTCATTCACCGACGTGCATAGCACGCAAGGATAATCGTAGTAACCCTTGAAGGCCGGCTTCGCTCCGAGTTCGGCAATCTTCTTTTCGGCCGAGAGTTCCAGGTCCATGGTCGTGATGCCCGGCTTCACGATCGTGCGTACATGATCGAGAACCTGACGCACAATGTGGCCGCTCTGCCGCATTCGCTCAATCTCAGCCGCCGATTTGCAAACAATCGCCATTTCTAAGCCTGATGATCCTCAAGCACCCGAAAAATTTGCGCGGTTACGACATCCATTGGCTGATCACCATTCAGCGAAATGAGCCTTCCGGTTCGCTGATAATAATCAGCCACAGGACGAGTCTGCTCCTGGTAGGCCGCCAAACGAGGCTGAATTACCTCCAACCGGTCGTCATTGCGGGTCACCAGCTTCGATCCATCCAAGTCGCATACTTCATCGACCAGAGCTGGCTGAAAGTGGACGTTATAGATCCGCCCACAGGTGGGACAAGAACGGCGTCCAGTGATCCGGAGCAAAAGTTCATTATAATCCACATCCAGCCGGATCACAATTGGCCAAGCCCGGGTGGCGCGCGGGTTGTCAAAGAGCTTGTCTTCGAGCAAAGCATCAAGCCATCCGGCTTGTGCTGCAGTCCTCGGAAAACCATCCAGGATATAACCACGTTTGCAATCCGGTTCTTTCAACCTTAGCCGAACCATCTCGCAAACCAGATCGTCGGAAACCAATTCGCCTCGAGCCATCCCAGCCTTGGCCGCCCGTCCGAGTTCCGTGCGCTGCTCCACGTTGTACCGCAGAATGTCTCCGGTGGAAACCTGCGGCACATGGTAGCGCTCCTTGATTCGCTTGGCCTGGGTTCCCTTCCCTGCTCCCGGTGGACCGAGCAATACCACGGGACCTAGATTACGTGAGGTTTCCTGCGCCATCGAGTTGGCCAAAGCCTCCCGAACAGTGTTCCCGGTGGCCTCGAATAAGCCAGCCAGGTGCAGCAACCCCAAGTTTCTCCCACACGGCGCACTACTCACGGTCTCGGGTCTTAGGTCCCGGGAAACGCACCCGGGTCCTAAGACCTGACCCCGAACCGCCTTTCTACGACCAGTTCCGACGGCCGCGGATGCGTCCGCTGCGCGGCGTAAACCCGTCGTAATGGCGCATGATGAGCTGCGCTTCCACCTGTGTAACCGTATCCATGGCGACGCCCACCACGATCAAGAGCGAGGTTCCGCCAAAATAGAAATTCACACCTAAGCCATTGGTCACCCAAACTGGTAGCCTTTCAAACAGAGTCCCTCCCAGCCAGAACGGTAGATGGTTCAAGTGAATACCGGTGATCATCCATTCGGGAATGAAGGAAATGATGATCAAATACAGCGCGCCCACCAGCGTGATGCGGGTCAGAACTTCGTTAATGTAATCGGCCGTCCGCTTCCCCGGACGAATGCCGGGAATAAAGCCGCCATATTTCCGCATGTTATCGGCAACTTCGCTGGGGTTGAATACGATCGAAACATAAAAGTAAGCAAAGAAAATAATTCCGAGGGCATACAGCAAAGTGTAGAGCGGCTCGCCCCATCCCAACATGCGGATCAGATCCCCAAAGTAGCGGCTGTTTCGCAAGCCGTAGCCGATGGTCTGCGGCAAGGTAAGGATCGAAGACGCGAAGATGACCGGCATGACGCCACCCGCGTTGACCCGTAAGGGAAGATGGGTCGACTGCCCGCCCATCACCTTGCGTCCCACGACACGTTTCGCGTATTGCACCGGAATTCGCCGTTCGCAGCGCTCCACGTAAACGATGAAGGCCACAACCGCGATCATGAAAATGATCAGACCGGCCATCAACACCGGTGTAATCGCTCCCCAGGTGCCGTTCTTGGCTTTTTCCAGAAGATCCTGCACCCCACGCGGCAGCCCCACCACGATTCCCGCGAAGATCAGCAGCGACATGCCATTGCCGATTCCGCGGTCCGTAATCTGTTCGCCCAGCCACATCACGAACGCGCTGCCTGTGGTCAGCGTCAGCATGGTCATCAAGATAAACCTGGGACCGGGATGAAGCACGAAGTCGCCGGCTTTTTCCAGACCGATCGCGATGCCGAAGGATTGCACCGCGCTGAGGATGACGGTGATGTAGCGCGTCCACTGGGTAATCTTCTTGCGTCCCAGTTCGCCCTCTTTTTGCAGTTTGGCCAGCGGCTCATACACCACGGTCAAAAGCTGCAGGATGATCGACGCCGTGATATACGGCATGATGCCCAAGGCAAAGATGGTCATGCGGCGCAGGTTGCCGCCGGAAAACAGATCCACGAATCCCAGAAGCGACCCCGCGTTCTGCTTGAAAGCCTCCTCCAGTTTGAGGAAGTTCACGCCAGGCGTGGGAAGATGTCCGCCCAGACGGTAGATCGCAAGCATGGCCAGCGTAAATAGAACCCGCTTGCGCAGGTCCGGGATGCGGAAAATATTCGCCAGCTTCTCAAACATTACTGCAAGACCTCAACCTTGCCGCCTGCCTTGGTGATTTTTTCCTGCGCCGCCTTGGAAAACTTGTGCGCGTGTACCGTGATGGCAATCTTCAACTCACCGTCGCCGAGCACCTTCACCGGGAGTTTCTGCTTGATCACGCCTGCCTTGCGAAGGACCTCCGGCGTAATTGGCGCAGCGTGCAGTTCGTCGCCCAGGGCGACCAGCCGCTCAAGACTCACGATATTGAATTCCTTGCGAAAAATGTTGGTGAAGCCGCGCTTCGGCATGCGGCGATGCAGCGGCATCTGGCCGCCCTCAAAACCGCGGATCAGGCGCATACCAGTGCGCGAGCGCTGGCCCTTGTGTCCGCGAGTGGACGTCTTGCCCATGCCGGAGCCCATGCCGCGCCCCACGCGCTTGCGCTTCTCCGTCGCCTTCTTCGGTGCTCGAATGTTAGATAAATTCATAAATAAGCTCGCAGCCGTCAGCTTTCACCTTTCAGCTTTCAACCAGGTCTTGCTTTGAGGCCTGACAGCTGAAAGCTGAGGGCGTTACTCCACAATCTCAACCAGATGCGGGATCTTGGCCACCATGCCCCGAATCGCCGCATTGTCAGGACGCTCGATCACCTGGTTCAACCGCGTAAATCCCAGTCCCTTTACCACCCGTTTGTGCTTCACTGGAGCACAAATAGCGGAACGCACCCACTTCAGGTGAATCTTTCCGCTGCCCGTGTCTGTTTTCTTCGCTGTCATCCCTCATCCTTCTGCAGCTAAATCTCCTGCATCGACTTGCCGCGCATGGCAGCGACGCTCTCCCGACTCTTCAAGCTTCTCAGCGCTGCGAATGTCGCCTTAATCACATTGTGAGGATTGGTGGTGCCGATCGACTTGGTCAGCACGTTCTGGATCCCCACGGACGTCATCACTGCCCGCACCGCACCGCCCGCAATCACTCCCGTGCCTTCCGGGGCCGGCTTCAGCAAGACCTTGCCGGCGCCGTAGCGCCCGAGCACCAAGTGCGGAATGCTGGTCTGCGTCAGATTGACCTTGATCAAATTTTTCTTCGCCGATTCAATCGCCTTGCGAATGGCCTGCGGGACTTCCTTGGCCTTGCCCGCGCCGTGCCCCACCACCGCCGCCGAGGGATCGCCGACCACCACGAGCGCAGCAAACGAAAGATTCTTGCCGCCCTTCACTACTTTGGTCACGCGGTTGATGGCCACAACCTGGTCTTTCAACTGAAATGAATTCGCATCGAGCTTCTTGATCACTGTTGGCATTTTTGTCCTGAGCTTCTAGCGACTGGCTTCTTGCTCCTGGCTTCCCGCTTGCGAGGGGGTAAGCTAGCAGCCAGAAGCGAATCGCTTTTTCTAGAACTGCAATCCCGCTTCGCGAGCCGCATCCGCCAGGGCCTTCACGCGCCCGTGATAGATGTATCCACCGCGGTCAAACACCACCCTGCTTACGCCCTTGGCTTTGGCGCGCTCGGCAATCATCTTGCCGACATCCTTCGCGGCTGCCACATTGCCGCCCGTGCGCCGGCCTTCCTTTTTGCCTTCTGCCGAACTCGCCGAAACCAGCGTGGCGCCGTGCAGATCGTCAATCACTTGCACGTAGATATGATTCAAGGAACGATAGACATTCAACCGCGGACGCTCCGCCGTACCCTGCATCTTTTTCCGGATGCGGTCGTGCACGTGCCCGCGCTTCTGATTTTTCGAAATTCTAGTCAGCATTGCTCGTTATCCCTCACCAACCACTCGAAAGTCCTTCACTACGTTCAGGATCGCGGCTGCGGGCTCCCGCTGCGCTCACGCCCGCAAAAGCGCCGCTACTTGGCTCCAGTCTTACCGACCTTCTTCTTCAATCTTTCGCCGGCATAACGCACGCCCTTGTTCTTGTAGGGATCGGGGGGACGCAGCGACCGCATTTCAGCGGCAACCTGGCCCACTTGTTGCCGATCAATTCCAGTAAGCGCAATCCTGGTCTGCTTAGGATCGACGGATGCGTCAACGCCCGTCGGCAGCGGATACTCGATCGGATGCGAGTAGCCGAGACTGAACACGACCATCCCTTTCCCCTTCATCTCGGCGCGATACCCGATGCCTACAATTTCCAGTTCGCGCGTCCAGCCCTTGGTGACGCCTTCCACAGCATTGTTCACCAGGGCTCGCGCCAGTCCGTGCACCGCCGCTTGCGAATCGTTCTCGCGTAGAGCGACCAGATGCCCGTCTTTCTGTTCGACCACGATTCCCGCCGGCAGAGCCGTGTCCAGCTTACCCTTCGGCCCCTGCACCAGCACCGTGTTGCCTTCAATTTTGACCGTCACCCCTTTAGGGATCGGGATCGGCTTTTTTCCAATTCGTGACATAGGTTTTCAGCTCTCAGCTCTCAGCTCTCAGCTTCTTCACAACCGCGCCTTTGCGGAAGGCTGACGGCCGATCGCTGATAGCTGCGCTCTACCAAATCTCGCACAGCAATTCCCCGCCAACGCCTTCCTTGCGCGCCTGGCGACCAGTCATCACGCCTCGGGGCGTGGTCAGGATGTTGATTCCCATACCACCGAGCACGCGCGGAATCTCACTGCGTCGCACATAGACGCGGCACCCGGGACGCGACACGCGTTCCGCCTTTGAAATCGCGGCCTCATTGTGCGCGCCATATTTCAGATAAATCCGGATGACCTTATGACCTTCTTCCTCGGTGGCCTTGAAATTCGAGACGTAGCCCTCTTCTTTCAAAATGCGGGCAATCTCCAGCTTCAGCCGCGAAGCCGGAATGTCAACTTTCTGGTGCCGCGCCTGGAGCGCATTGCGCACCCTCGTCAGCATATCTGCGACCGGATCGGTCAACCTCATCGTTTGCTTCTCCTCTAGCTGCCCGTTCGCTCCGCGTTTTGCGGAGAACCTGCGACGGCTTGCTTCGGTCGTGAGTCGTGAGTCGTTGGTCGTTCGCCAACGATTCCACCAACGGCCATCTTGCCTCTGACACCTACTGCCAGCGTCGCTACTGCCTTTCGTTGCCGACGAAAAACGATCAACGACGCCCTACCACGACGACTTCGAAACTCCGGGAATCTCCCCCCGCAACGCCAGACCGCGGAAGCACAGGCGGCACACGCCGAACTTGCGCAGATAAGCGCGCGGCCGTCCGCAAAGTTTGCAGCGATTGTGCCGGCGCGTGGAGAATTTTGGCGTCTTCTCCTTCTTCTCGCGCGCCAGTTCAAACTTCTTTTCAATCTTCGCGTCTTTAACCCGTTTTGCTGTAGTCATGCATTCCTTAAAGAGAATCTGTGTTCCAAATCCTGCAAACCTGAAAGTTCTGAAAGCTTATTGCGTGCGGAACGGCATGCCCAGATGTTTCAACAGCGAGCGCGCCTGGTTGTCGTTCGCCGCCGTGGTCACAATGGTGACGTTCATGCCCTTCATCTTGTCGACTTTCTCGTAAGAGATCTCCGGAAAGATCAACTGGTCGTGCAGACCCAGCGTATAGTTCCCTCGGCCGTCGAACGACTTCGTGGAGACTCCCCGAAAGTCGCGCACGCGCGGTAGAACAATGTTCACCAGCCGGTCAAAAAATTCGTACATGCGGTCGCCGCGCAGAGTCACCATCGTTCCGATCGCCTGACCTTCGCGCACCTTAAAAGCCGCAATCGATTTCTTGGCTTTCGTAATGATCGGCTTCTGACCTGTGATCTGACCTAACTCGTTCACCGCCGGATCCAGGATCTTCGAATTCTGCGTGGCCTCGCCCATGCCCATGTTGACGACAATCTTGTTCAACCTCGGAACCGCCATCGAGTTCTTGAGTTCCAATTCCTTCAACAGAGCCGGCGCCACTTCCTTCTCGAACTTCGAGCGCAGCCGTGGACGCTCCTTGGCGCTATGTTGCGCCTGCGCCGGAGCCTTCTGCGCCTGCGACGAATCCTTCGAACCTTTCTTTTCCTTTTCTTTTGCCATTTCGTTTCTTCAACTTCCTTCTCACGGTTTCGGATGGTAGAAAATCGCTTCCAGCTCTTGCTTCTGGCTACCAGCCTTTCTACGTGTACCGCTGCGTAAGACCAAAATTCCTTGCAGCCGCCGCCTTGCATCGCAACTACCAGCCCGAAGCGAGTGGCCCGAAGCCAGCCGCTATTTATCCAAAGTCGTTCCGCACTTCTTGCACACCCGAACCTTGCGGTCGCCACGCACTTCGTGGCCGATACGCACGGGCCCGCAGGTCGGGCAAACCAGTTGCACGTTGGAAAGAGCAATCCTGCTTTCCTGCTCCGCGATGCCGCCCTTGATGTTGCGCTGCGGATTCGGACGCACATGCTTTTTCACCATCATCACGTGCTCAACCAGCAGCTTGTTGTCGTTGGGAAACACGCGCAGCACGCGCCCTTGCTTGCCTTTGTCCCGCCCCGTGATAACTTTCACGTTATCGTTGCGGCGGATGTCGACTCGCTTCTGTAATGTGCTAACGGTTCTCATAAAGTTTCAGCGTTTCAAGGTTTCAAGATTTCAAGGTTCGACGAACCTTGAAACGTGAAACCTTCCTCAAATAACTTCCGGCGCCAGCGAAACAATCTTCAAAAATCTCTTATCGCGCAACTCTCGCGCCACCGGGCCAAAAACGCGCGTTCCCACCGGCTCGCCCGCATCATTGATCAGCACGGCGGCGTTCTGGTCGAAGCGGATGTAAGTACCGTCGCGGCGCCGATGCTCCTTGCGCGTACGCACAATCACCGCCTTCACCACTTTGCCCTTCTGCACCTGTCCGTCCGGTGAAGCTTCCTTCACGGCGGCTGTGATTATGTCGCCGAGGCCGGCGTTCAGGCCGGTCGAGCCGCCGAGCGGCAGAATCATCTGCAGCTTGCGCGCGCCGGAATTGTCGGCGACCTCCAGCATGCTCCTCATCATCACGGCCATGGCTTCCATCTCCCTCGCTCTCGATCGACTACTTGACTTCGCGGTCCAGCACGACCTCTGGCACCAGCGCCGTCTTGCGCACAATATCCTTCAGCTTCCAGCGCTTCAGCTTCGATAGCGGACGCGTTTCTTCGATTCGCACCACGTCGCCCACGTGCGCCTCGTTCTTCTCGTCGTGCGCATAAAATTTCTTGTTGCGCGCCACCACGCGTCCGTAGAACGGATGCGCTTTCTTGCGCGTCACCTTGACGACAATTGTCTTCTGCATGCGGTTGGCGACAACTTCTCCAACGACTTCCTTGCGCCGGCCCTGCACGTGCTCGGTCTCTGGTGTAGCCTTCCCCGTTCCGCTTTCCGCCATTATCGTTTCTCCGTTGCCGCGGCGCGCGTGCGCTCACCCAGAATCGTGTTGACGCGCGCAATATCCTTGCGCAGGCCGCGCATCTTTTTCAGACTCTCGGTCTGTCCCATGTTCAACTGGAACTTCAGCTTGAACAACTGGTCCGCGAGATCACGTCCCTGATGTTGGAGCTCGTCGTCCGTTAAATTGCGAATCTTGTCGGATTTCATAAATCAGTTTCCAGTTCCTGGTTTTCCGTTTCCAATTCTTTAATGTGCCGTGTCGCGCTTGACCAAGGTGGTGCGCAGCGGCAACTTGTGCGACGCCAGGCGCATAGCTTCGGTCGCGTCCGCCAGCGCCACGCCTTCCATTTCAAAGAGGATCTTGCCGGGCCGCACCACCGCAACCCAGTGATCAGGCGCCCCCTTGCCCTTACCCATACGAGTCTCCGCCGGCTTCTTAGTGACTGGCTTGTCAGGAAACACTCGGATCCAGATTTTCCCGCCGCGCTTCACGAAGCGGGTCATGGCCACCCGGCTGGCTTCGATCTGCCGGTCGGTAATCCAGCCTGGCTCCAGGACCTTCAACCCGAAGTCGCCGAACGCAAGCGTACTTCCGCGCCACGCTTTGCCGGTCATGCGGCCGCGCTGCTGCTTGCGGTACTTCACTTTCTTTGGCATCAACATAGCGATTTCCCTTGTATCGACGTTGCTGGCAACGTCCCTGCGTGCAGCCCCCTAGAACGCGCCGACGCCCTGCTGCTGTTCCTTCTTCTTGGTCGGCAAGATCTCGCCTTTGTACACCCAGCACTTCACGCCAATCACTCCGTAGGTCGTCCTCGCCTCCGAGAAGCCGTACTCGATATCGGCGCGCAACGTGTGCAGCGGCAAACGCCCCTGCAGATACCACTCCGATCGGGCGATTTCATTTCCATTCAATCGGCCGCTTACCCGGACCTTGATTCCTTTGCAGCCGAACCGCAGCGCCGAGTCCACCGCCTTACGCATCGCCCGCCGGAATCCCACGCGCTTTTCCAGCTGAAGCGCGATCGCCTCCGAAACCAGCTGCGCATCCAGTTCCGGCTTGTGGACTTCCTGGATATCGACAAACATCTCCCGCGACGTGCGCTTCTGCAAATCCGCTTTCAGCTTGTCGATTTCCGCGCCCTTGCGGCCAATAATGATTCCGGGACGCGCCGTCTTGATAATGATCCGCAACTTGTTGCCCGGGCGCTCGATCTCGATCGAGCTCACGCCCGCCGACTTGAGCTTTTCCTTCAGCTCAGTTTTCAGCTTGACGTCCTCGAGCAACAGCTTGTCGTAGTCCCGCTCGACAAACCAGCGCGACTTCCACGGCTTGGTATAGCCGAGCCGGAAACCATAAGGATGGACTTTTTGTCCCATTGCTTCTCCTAATCAAACCTGTTCAAAAACTTTAGCCGGCCCACAGCCGCGAACTTTACCTCGCAGCCGCCTTCTTCTTACTGGTCTTGCCCGCCGCTTCGCGGGAGCGCCCGCCGATGCCGCCCGCGTCGGCCCGGCAGCGTGAGCCGCCCCCTGGTGGCGCTCCGCCAGCACCAATACGATGTGCGAAATGCGCCGCTGATACCGGAAGGCGCGTCCCTGCGGCGCCGGACGGATACGCTTCATTCGCGGCCCGTCGTTGGCAATCGCGCTCTTCACATACAAATTGTCGAGCTCAATATCCAGATTCTTCTCCGTGCTCAAATAGTTCGCGTTGTCGAGCGCCGACTGCAGCAGCTTGCCCACATGCTCCGCCACGCGCTTCTTGGTGAACAACAGCGTGTTGCGCGCTTCTTCCACCTTGCGCCCTTTGATCAACTCCAGCACCAGGCGCGCCTTCTGCGGCGAGACTCGCAAGTAACGCATTTCAGCTCGGAATTCCATATTCTCGTCTCTGTTCTAAGCCTTTGCCGCTTCGCTCTTTCGTTCTAGCTAACGGCTAAGAGCTCATGGCGAAGAGCTGTTTATGCCTTCGGGGCCGCCGGCGCTGCTGACGGAGTGATCGCTCCCGGACCTCCCGGGATTCCCGCCGGCTTCGCCGCCACTTCCGTTGCCGCCCGCATCGAGTGGCCTTTGAAGTTGCGCGTAAAACTAAACTCGCCCAGCTTGTGCCCGACCATGTTCTCGGTGACGTACACGGGAATGAATTTCTTGCCGTTGTGCACCGCGATCGTGTGACCCACCATCTCGGGGACCACCGTGGAGCGCCGCGACCATGTGCGCAAGACCTTCTTTTCATTGCGGGAATTCATGCCCTCGACCCGCGCCATCAGGAAGCCATCCACGAACGCGCCTTTTTTCGTTGAACGTGCCATAAATTCAGCTCTCAGCTTTCAGCCGTCAGCGAGACGGCTTTTTGTCATTCCGAGGGATCGCAAGCCGACCCCGAGGAACCTGCTTCTCTTCCGACGCTACTTACTCCGCCGGTTCACAATAAACTTATCCGTCCGCTTGTTATTCCGCGTCTTGTAACCACGCGTCGGCTGGCCCCATGGCGTGACCGGATGCCGTCCGCCCGAAGTCTTCCCTTCACCACCACCGTGCGGGTGATCCACCGGGTTCATCGAAACGCCACGATTGTGCGGACGCTTCCCCAGCCAGCGGGATCGCCCGGCCTTGCCGATCGTGACGTTCTCGTGATCGAGGTTGCCCACCTGGCCGATCGTGGCCATGCAGTCCTGCGAGATCTTGCGGGTTTCTCCCGAAGGCAGCTTGACCAGCGCATACTCTTCTTCTTTGGCGATCAACTGCGCCGATCCGCCTGCCGAGCGCACCATCTGGCCGCCCTTTCCAGGCTTTAGTTCCAGATTGTGGATCTGCGTGCCGGGAGGAATATTTCGCAGCGGCAGCGCGTTACCCACGAGAATGTCGGCTTCGGGACCACTGACTACCTTCTGCCCCACCTTCAACCCTTCCGGCTGAATGATGTAACGCTTCTCCCCGTCGGCATAGGCCAATAGGGCAATGCGTGGCGAACGGTTGGGATCGTATTCAATGCTGACCACGGTAGCCGGAATCCCAGTCTTGTCGCGCTTGAAATCGATGATGCGCAGCTTGCGCTTATGACCGCCGCCGATGAACCGCATCGTTATGTCGCCCGAGTTGCGACGGCCGCCGGTCCGCTGCTTCTTCTCGATGAGCGGCTTGTGCGGATGCCGGGTCGTAATGTCGTCGTTGACGATCGTGGTGCGGTAGCGCAACGTCTGCGTCGTCGGTCTGTAAGTCTTGATTGCCATAAAATCAGCCTTTAACTCTTAGCCGTATCACTCAAATCGTTTGTCATTCCGGACCGCTTCGGCGGTAAGCAATCCGCTTCCTGCCGCCCCCTACAAATTCTGCGCGTACTCCGGCATCTTCTCGCCGGCCCGCAGCCGTACATACGCCTTCTTCCAGTCCGGACGGTAGCCCGCAAACTTTCCCCGGCGCCGTTCTTTTCCCGGATACATCGCGGTTCGAACGGAGAGAACCTTCACTTTGAAAATTGTCTGCACCGCCTGCTTTACTTCCGTTTTCGTCGCTCCCGGCGCGACCTGAAACACCAGCGTGTTCTGGTTTTCCTTGATCGCCAAACCTTTTTCGGTAATCACCGGACGGCGAATGATCTGGTATGCGGATTTCATCAGGCCACCTCCGCCGCTTTCTCATGACGCACGCGCTTCCGTGGAGAAGCCGACGCCTTTTTCGCGCCTTCGTCTTCTTCTTTCGCCGCCTTGCGCTGCCGCTTGGGCAAGGTATCCTTCAACGTAAGCTGCAGTTTTTCAAGGGCGGGATGAGAAAAAATCACGCGATCATATTTCAACAAATGGTAAGGATGGACTTCGTTTCCGGCAATCAGCTCAAGCCCTTGAATATTCCGCGCGCTCAACTGCAGGTTACGGTTGCCGGAATTGGGCACGTCCACAATCAGCACTGTCTTTTCCACCTTCAAGGCTTCCAGCGCCGCTCGGAACTCTTTTGTCTTCGGTTCCTTCACGTCGAACGCATTCACGATCGTGAGCTTGCCATCGGCAAACTTCGACGCCAGCGCCGAGCGCAACGCCCCCAGAAGCTTCTTTCGCGGAAACGCGTAGTCATAGGAGCGAGGCACCGGACCGTGCACCGTGCCACCGTGACGCCAGAGTGGCGAACGGATCGAGCCAATACGCGCCCGTCCCGTACCCTTCTGCTTCCACAGCTTCTTGCCCGAACCGGAAACCTGCCAGCGGGCCTTGGTCGCATGCGTGCCGCGGTGCTGTCCGGCACGGTAGTGCTTCACCGCTTCCCAGAGCAGGTCTTCGTTCACCGCACCGAAAATTTCATCGGCCAGATCGAACGTCCCCACCTTGGCGCCGCTCAAATTGTAAATATCAATCGTTGCCATATCGCTTCGCTCGATCTGACCACTGGCCACTAACCACTGACCACTGGGCTTATGCCTTTTTCGCCGCTCTCTTCGCTGCCTTCAACGGATCCACCGTAGCCGAACCTGCAAATCCGCGGCGCTCTCTCGGCGGTTTCTTCGCCTTCATAATCACGAGGTACCCGCCTTGCGGCCCCGGCACACTGCCTTCCACCACCAGCAGGTTCTCGTCCTTATCGACCCCGAGCACGCGCAAATTGCGCTGCGTCACACGCTCATGCCCCATGTGCCCCGACATGCGCATTCCCTTAAACACGCGCGAAGGAAACGCCGAGGAGCCAATCGATCCCGTAATTTGGAACATCGAACCGTGCGACTTGGGACCGCCGCCAAAATGATGACGCTTTACCACCCCCTGAAAGCCGCGCCCCTTGCTGACTCCCACGATGTCTACGAACTTTTCACCCTCAAAAATCTCCACCAGGACTCGGTCGCCAACTTTCACCGCTCCCTCACCGTCTCCCTCACTCTCAAGCGGCACCTCGCGCATAAACTTCACCGGAGGAAGATTGTTCTTGGCGAGATGTCCGCGCGCCGGCTTGGTCAGCCGCGACTCTTTCACGAATTCAACCAGGCCAATCTGAGCCGCTTCGTATCCGTCCTTTACCGCCAGCTTGTGCTGCGTCACCACGCAAGGACCAGCCCGTAGCACGGTGACCGGGCGCACGTCACCCTTCGAGTCGAACAGCTGCGTCATGCCGACCTTCTTGCCCAGAATGCCCGTTACCTTAATCGCCATCTTCGTCTCCACCCAGCTTGGCTCGCGATGTTCCGAGGGCTATAGCAGCTATTTATGTTCTTTGCCGAACGCCTTAATCTCCACATCCACACCCGCCGGCAGATCGAGTTTCATCAGCGCGTCCACCGTCTGCTGCGTCGGCTCGAGAATATCGAGCAAACGCTTGTGAGTGCGGATCTCAAACTGCTCCCGCGACTTCTTATCTACATGCGGCGAACGCAGCACGCAGTATTTGTTCTTCATCGTCGGTAGTGGAATTGGTCCCGCGATCTGCGCCCCGGTGCGCCGTGCCGTTTCCACGATCTCGCCCGTCGACTGGTCCAGGATGCGGTAGTCGTAAGCCTTCAACCGGATGCGAATTCTTTCTTTTCCAATCACGTTTCACTCTCTCTGACCCCTCCCGGGGTCTCCGGCAGGAAAGAACCAGCGGCAGGATGCAAGCCGCGTATTGTTGGTTAAGGTGATAGCCACCCTGGGCTGTCCGTGCGGAGCAAAGCCCCGCACTCCTTCACTACTGCACTACTGCACAATCTCCGAAATGGTTCCCGCGCCGACCGTGTGTCCGCCCTCGCGAATGGCAAAGCGCAAGCCCTTC